>NZ_PIZC01000011.1:39702-62588 GCF_019325145.1 Actinomyces sp. 594 | reverse complement strand
GGTCGGCACCCTAGGGGTGCCGACCACCTGCGTGTGCGATTCAGGTTTTAGCGCCTGTCGCCTGTCCTAGCCGTCCCTGGTTGGGGCGGCCGGGCGGCCCCGCCGATCAGGCGGTGATGCGCAGTAGCGGGTCGCCCGGGGCCACCTGGCCGACGGCGAGCGGCTCTACGGAGCTGAAGGCAGCGGTGTTGGTAATCAGCACCGGAGTGGTCAGCGGGTGCCCGGCCTGCTCGACGGCCGCCCGGTCCACGCGGACCAGCTCCTGGCCCGCCTCGACGCGGTCGCCCTGCTTGACCAGGACCTCGAAGCCCTTGCCCTCCATCTCCACCGTGTCCAGGCCGACGTGGACGAGCAACTCGACCCCTGAGTCCAGGTTGATGCCGTAGGCGTGCCCGGAGTCGGGTGCTACCACAACCGTTCCCGCTGCCGGGGCGGTTACCACGATCTGCTGCTCGGAGGGCTCAATGCCGACACCCTGCCCGACGGCGCCGCCGGAGAATACCGGGTCGGCGACCTCGGCGAGCGGCACCACGGTGCCACGCACGGGGGAGACGAGCTCGGTGACCGTGCCCGGGACCAGCGCCGTCTTGGGTGCGGCGGCTGCAGCCTTGGCGGCCTGCTCCAGCGCCAGGTCGGCGGCGGTCTCCTCGGGAGAGGCCTCGACCACGCCACCGGCGGCTGCCAGGGCCTCCGCCTTCTCCTCCGCCGTGCGGTAGTCGGAGATGAACAGGATGATGAAGGAGGTGAAGAAGGCTGCGGCGATGGCGATCGCGTACAGCGCCATGGGGGAGAAGACCGGGATGGTCAGCAGCGAGGTGAAGGCGAAAGTCCGGGCATTCACGCCGCCGCCCAGGCCGACGATCAGACCGCCCACGGCGCAGCCGACCAGCATGCGCGGGTAGATGCGCTTGAAGCGCAGGTGGATACCGTAAAGGCTCGGCTCGGAGATACCACCGAACAGGCCGGCTGCCAGCGCACCGGATGCGGTCTGGCGCATTTCCTTGTCCTTGTCCCGGATGGAGATCGCCAGCACCGCCGCGGTGGCGCCGAAGCAGGCGAAGTTCCAGGCACCCATGGGGCCCTGGATGAAGTCGTAGCCGAGGGAGTCGATGTTGGCGAGCATCAGCGCGTTGAGCGGCCAGTGCAGGCCCAGCGGCACCAGGAACGGGTACAGCAGCGGAATGATGATCGCGAAGACGATCGGGGCGGTGTTGTTCAGCCAGGCCAGTGCGCTACCCAGGGCCGTGCCCAGCCAGATGCCGATGGGGCCGAGGATGAAGGCGGTGATCGGCATCATGATTACGAAGGACAGGAATGGGACGAACACCATCTGCAGGTTCGGGGAGATGATCCGCGTCAGCCCCTTGTACAGCGGCGCCAGGATCGCCACCATGATCAACGGCGTGAATACCTGGCCGCCGTAGTCGTTGAGCTGCATGGGCAGTCCAAACACGGTGGCGGTGCACAGGTCGGTGCCGAGCGTCTCGTTGACGGTGCAGGTAACGCCGCTCGTTAGCTCAGTGTCGCTCATGGAAATGAAGTTCGGCGTGATGAGCGCCGCCATGACGGCCGTGCCCACCCAGGGGTCGATCCGAAGCTTCTTGGAGGCGTTGTAGGCCACCATGATCGGCAGGAAGTAGAACACCGAACGGTACATCGCGTCCACGAAGGCCAGGGACGCGGGCTTGATTTCGGCGCGGGTGTCGATGTAGCCGAGCGCCTCGGCCACGGCCTCGCCGGCGATGATGAGGGACGTGCCCAGCAGTACCGGCAGCAGCGGCCGGAAGGAGTCGGACAGGTACTCGAAGAACGCGTCCACGAAGGCGTTCTTGCCGCGGGCCTTGGCACGGGCGGCGGCCTTGACGTCGGCGTTGGACTGACCGGACTTGGAGCCGCCCTTCATGGCGGGCAGGTTCATGATCTCGTCGTACACGCCCTGCACGGCACCGCCGATGATGATCTGGTAGCGGTCGCCCGCCTGCGGGACCGCACCCATCACTCCGGGGATCTTTTCCACCGTGGCCTTGTCGACCACGGAGGCGTCTTGGAGCTCGAAGCGCAATCGCGTTGCGCAGTGGGTGAGGTTGACGATGTTCTCGGGGCCTCCTACAGCCTCGAGAATCGCTTCTGGAGCGGATGTGGTTGTTGCCATGTTGACCTTACCGTCGGCCGCCGGCGCCCAGTTCCGGGCGCAGGCGGGCTGGGTTGGAAGGGCCCGGTTCTATAGGACCCTGTGTGCCAGGGTAACCCGCCGAACGGTGATCCGGGACATGTTCTTGCCCAAGACCGCCGTCTCGGGGGAGACATGCCCGGCATCTTCGAAGGCCTGCGTGGTATTGCCCTGCCGCTTGCGGGGCGGGGCGGTACAAGTGCCGAAATCCACTGCCTTTACTGAGCGCATACCGCTTGAGCCGCGTTCACAGGTGCTCAGCGGGACGGTTCGGAGTCGTCGCAGGCTGGGACTGACGGCGAAGACGTCGTCACACCAACCCGCCGGCGTGGCCGCCAGTCCTTCCTCCTGGTACCGCAGCGCGCGCATTACGCCGGCACCACAATCGGAGGAGACCGTCATGACCCCGCTTCCGCCCAGTCCGACCGACGCGCCCGCAAGCAGCAGCACATCCCTGCCTCCCGGTCCGGAAACGGGCCCGGATGAGGGCCTGTACGGACCCCGCGGGTGGACGGTGCGCGCCGGAGTATGGCACGCACTGGCCGACTGCCGTGACGAATTGCGCTCAACGGTGATTCCTGCGCAGTTCGGCTTCGCCCCCGCAGGGCTGATCACCGCAGACGGCACCCCGGAGGACGACTACACGCCCTTCCACGACCTCGGCCCCGCCACTGCCCGGCGTCTGCTAGAGATCCTGCCCGGCGAGCAGCTGCGTGACCGGCAGAATCTCGGCCCGACCCTGGGTGCCCTGCTGCGCGCCTGTGCGCGTGCAGATGGGCGAGTACGACTATCGGGTTATGCCATTGGTCCGCAGCGCCAGGACGAGCGCGTCAGCGTCGAGGGCATGTGGATCGAGGACCCCGACCTGCTTGAGGAGCTCGTCAGGGCCATCGTGGAAGGTAGTGATCCTGACGGCGATGGCTGCTACTGCGCCTGCGAGGACCGGGACCCCTATGACGAGGAGGAGCTGGAGGCGCTGGTGGCGCTTGGCCTGCAGGAGGTGTGGCGCCACGTGGCTGAACGCTATGAGCTGGACTCGCGCGGCGCCCCAGACGAGTTCAAGCCGCTGCGGCGCCACTGGACCCACGGCCCGCTGGGCACCTGGCTGTGGTGGGACTGACCCTTTCTGCGGCGGCTCGGCCCGTAGCCGTCTAGGGCGGATGTGATGGACAACCGGGTCGGCCGTACCGCCCGCTGGGGCGGGCGGCCGACCGGAAGCCCGTAGCATGCGCATCGTGATCAACGTCCAGGACCTCGCCATGCGCATCGGTGCACGTCAGCTTGTCTCCGGTGCCTCCTTCCGGGTGGACAAGGGCATGCGTATTGGGCTGGTGGGACGCAATGGGGCGGGTAAGACCACGATGACCAAGTTGCTGGCGGCTGCGTCAGTGGCGCAGGGAACCAGCCAGGCGGTTGCCGACGCCGACGAGCGCCACGGGCTGGAGGCGGTGGAGCAAAAGGGTCTGATCACCTGCAACGGATCGGTCGGCTACCTGCCGCAGGACACCCGCGTAGGTGACTTGAATGAGATTACGCGTGACCGGGTCCTGTCCGCCCGCGGCATCGACGCGCTGTTGGCCCGCATCCGCCGGGCCGAGCAGAAGATTGCCGCCACCAGCGGGAACGCCCAGGCCAAGGCACTGGACCGATACACCCGGCTTGACCACGAGTTCACTATGGCCGGCGGCTATGCCGCCGCCAGCGAGGCCGCCCGCATCTGCGCCTCCCTGGGTCTGCCCGAACGGGTTCTCGAGCAGCCGATTGGAACGCTCTCCGGCGGCCAGCGTCGTCGTGTGGAACTCGCCCGGGTACTGTTCCAGCAGCCGGACACGCTGCTGCTGGACGAGCCCACCAACCACTTGGACCACGACTCGATCCTGTGGCTGCGCGATCACCTGCGTACCTACGCAGGCGGCTTCATCGTCATCAGCCACGACGTCGAGCTGCTGCGCGACACCGTTAATCAGGTCATGTACCTGGACGCCAGCCGCGGCGTCCTGGACGTCTACCACATGGGCTGGGACGCCTACCTCAAGCAGCGCGCCGACGACGAGCACCGGCGTCGGCGTGAGCGCGCCAACGCCGAGAAGAAGGCGGCGGCACTGCGCGCCCAGGGCGAGAAGATGCGGGCCAAGGCCACCAAGGCCGTGGCCGCCCAGCAAATGCTCAAGCGGGCCGACCGGCTTATGGAGGGTCTGGAGGCCGAGCGCGCCCAGGAGAGGGTCGCCGATCTGCGCTTCCCCGACCCCGCCCCCTGCGGCAAGGTGCCGCTGCGCGCCGTCGGCCTGTCCAAGGCATACGGCTCGCTGGAGGTGTTCGCAGGCGTCGACCTGGCCATCGACCGCGGCAGCCGTGTGGTGGTGCTGGGGCTCAACGGCGCAGGTAAGACCACGCTGCTGCGGCTACTGGCGGGCACCGAGGCGCCCGACTCCGGGCAGGTGCAGGCCGGGACCGGGCTGAAGCTCGGCTACTACGCGCAGGAGCATGAGACGATTGACGACTCGCGTACGGTGGTGGAGAACCTGCGCAGCGCCGCGCCCGGCCTGAATGACACCGAGGTGCGCAGCGTACTGGGCTCGTTCCTGTTCTCCGGCGCCGATGCCGACAAGCCGGCGCGGGTACTTTCCGGCGGTGAGAAGACCCGCCTGGCCCTGGCGCTGCTGGTGGTCTCCAGCGCCAACGTGCTGCTCCTGGATGAGCCGACCAACAACCTCGATCCCGCCAGCAGGGAGGAGATCCTGCGCGCCCTGGGCACCTTCGGCGGCGCCGTCGTGCTGGTGACGCACGACGAGGGCGCCGTGAAGGCGCTCAACCCGGATCGGGTCCTGCTGCTGCCCGACGGGGACGAGGACCTGTGGAGCGATGACTACCTGGAGCTGGTCACGCTCGCATGACCTGCGCGCGACGGTGAGTGCCATCACGGTGGCCGCTACTCCTGTTCACCATGCGAGCCGACGTAGGGTGAGGGGAACATCTCGGACCGTCGGCGTGTTCGCCCCGGTGCAAGGCACACCTAAGGAGGAGACCGACATGGCTCAGACAACCCTGACCGACGCTTCCAGCGTCACCACCACCGACGCCCCCACGCATGAGGTGCTGCTCACCGAGGCCGCCGCCGCCAAGGTCGCCGGCCTGCTGACCCAGGAGGGGCGCGACGACCTGCGCCTGCGCCTGGCCGTGCAGCCCGGTGGCTGCTCCGGGCTCGTCTACCAGCTCTACTTCGACGAGCGCCTGCTCGACGGCGATGCCATCCGCTCCTTCGCTACCGGTGACGCCGAGCTCGCGTCGGTGGACGTGGTCGTGGACCGCATGAGTGTGCCGTACCTGAACGGCGCCACCATCGACTTCTCCGACACGATCGAGAAGCAGGGCTTCACTATCGACAACCCCAACGCGGTTGGCACTTGCGCCTGCGGCGAGTCCTTCCACTGAGCGCACCGGGCGCCGAATACTCTGCCCCACGTGCAGCCGACCACTGCGGTCGGCGCCGTTCAGCGCCGGGGTGGCGCAGCGGACCCACGTCTTCTGCTTCACCCCGTCGCTGTTCGCAAGTATTCGAGGAGATTCCAATTGCGCCGTGCCGCAACTATCCTGCCCACACTCGCACTTACCGCCTGCCTGGCCCTGGCGGGCTGCTCCGACTCGCCCGGGGACGCCAGCGCCTCTGCGTCGGCCGAGGCCACCATCACCCCGCTGAGCGCCGTCGACTGCTCCACGCTGACAATCGACGACGACGCGGCATCACTGCCCAACCTTGACGGTGAGGACGGCGCCGAGCCCACCGTCACCTGGGGCGAGGGAGAAGCGCCGAGGAACCTGACCGTTAAGACCCTGGCGGAAGGCGACGGCGCCGAGGTGACCGAGGAGTCGATCGTCGTCGCCGACTACGCCGGCTGGGAGTGGGGCGCCACTGAAGTCTTCGACTCCTCCTACGCGCGGGGGGAGGCAACGCCCTTCAACCTGCAAGGAGTAATTCCCGGGTGGACTTGCGGCCTGGCCGGACGCCACGTCGGTGATCACCTGGAGCTGGCGATTCCGCCCGAACTGGCTTACGGCCAGCCGGCGGCAACGCCGAACTTGCCGTCAGGGCCCCTGGTATTCGTCGTGGAGATCAAGCATGCGGTGGCTACCTCTGAGGTTGCGGGAACAGCAGAGTCCGCCGCGACGGCGTCGAAGGACGCGGCCGCGGACGCCCAAGTGGAGCAGTCGCTAGCGGATCGCGGCGTCACAGTCTCGGGTGACCTCGGTGCTGCGGCCACCATTTCGGTGGCCGACGGCGCTGCGGCACCTACCGAGCCGGAGACTTTCGTCCTGGCCCGTGGTACCGGGGAGCCGGTCGCCGACGGTGACTACGTACTGCTGCACGTCGCCGCGGTCAATTGGGATGACCCGGAGCTGCACCAGTCATCCTGGGAGAACGGTGCCGCGCAGGACATGGTCATCTCTGCGAATTCGCCCTTCGGCTCTCTGATCGATGTACCGGTCGGCTCTCGCGTGGTGATCCTCATGCCCGGTGAGGAGTCCCAGGAGACGGTGGCTGCTGCCTTCGTCATGGACATCGCGGCGATTCTCTAGACGCTCTGCAAGCGCTCCAGGAGCGTAGTGGCCCTCCCGCACCGGATGCCGGTGGGGGAGGGCCACTTGCCGTGAGGACCACTCGCCTCGGGCGGCGCGCGGCGCCGCATGTTCGCGGCTGCGGCGTCAGCGCACGATCAGGCCCTCGGCGTGGGCAACGGCATTCGCCAGACGCTGCGAGACGTCTTCCCAGTTGACGATCTGCCAGATGGCGGCCAGGTAGTCGGCCTTGACGTTGAGGTAGTCCAGGTAGAAGGCGTGCTCCCACATGTCGATCTGGAACAGCGGGATCGTGCCCACGGGCACGTTGCCCTGCTGGTCGAACAGCTGGAAGGTCACCAGCTTGCCGGACAGGGAGTCGTAAGCCAGCACCGCCCAGCCGGATCCCTGAATACCCAGCGCGGCTGCGTTCAGCTGCTGCTTGAGGGCGGCGAAGGAACCGAAGGAGTCCTTGATGGCCTCCGCCAGCTCGCCCTCGGGCTCGCCGCCTCCGTTGGGGGAGAGGTTCTTCCAGAAGATGGAGTGGTTCAGGTGCCCGCCGAGGTTGAAGGCGAGGTTCTTCTCCCACAGGTTGATGGCGGCGAAGTCGCCGTCGGCGCGGGCGGCGGCGAGCTGCTCCAGGGCCGCGTTCGCTCCGGTCACGTAGGCGGCGTGGTGGCGGTCATGGTGCAGCTCCATGATGCGCCCGGAGATGTGCGGCTCCAACGCGGCGTAGTCATAGGGCAGCTCGGGGAGCGTGTACTTCGGGACGACGAGGTCGGTCGTTGCAGTCATGCGGTCTTTTCCTGCGGATGTTGCGTAGTTTCACGTGGCACGCCAGGCAACAGACTCATGAGTGAGACTGAAGTCCTAGACAAGATTCATCGTAGACGGCGATTGGTTCGTGGAGAAGGGTGGGACGTGTCCCAGTTGCGCTATTACACTGAGCGCTAAAGCCCCGTCGTCCACTGGAGGACCGCATGACCGACCAGGCAGAAGCCGCACCCCTCGACCTCCTCGTCTTCTCCGATGACGTCACTGTGCGTCGGCAGGTGATCGACGGCGTCGGCCGTCGGCCCGCCAAGGGGCTGCCGCTCGTGTCCTGGACCGAAGCGGCAACCGCCGAGGGCGTTCGCCTGGCCATCAAGGACCGCCAGAAGGCGGGGCAGGCCCCCTTCGCCGCCCTGGTGCTCGATGCCGAGACGAAGAAGCTCGGTGGCATGGGGCTGGCGCATGAGCTGTTCACCGAGCTTGACCAGCGGCCTCCGGTGGTGCTGCTGACTGCCCGTCCGCAGGACGACTGGCTGTCTGCCTGGGCCAAGGCTGAGGTTGTGGTGCCGCGCCCCCTGGACCCGCTTAGCCTGCAGGAAGGTGTCGCTAAGGCTCTGCGCGCCCGCCGCGGCTCCGTCGCTCCCGCCGGCTGACCCGGCTGTCGCTGCCGCGCCGTGGGCGCGCTGCCGGCCGACGTCGTGCCTCAGCACTCGGCGTCAATAACGCGCCTGTGCCGCGCGGCGGCGCCAACCGGCCAGGCCAGCGCCGCGACTGCACCGTTTGCGGAGTCCTGGTTCGCGGCGTCGACGGCGGGGTTCCCGACCTCCACCAGGCGCGCACCGGAATCCAGCACCCAGTCGGCCAGCAGCGCCGTCTCCTCCACGCTCGTATCCGCCCCCACCCGTGCGGGCCGGTCCACCACCTGGGCGGCGGCGCGCAGCGTGGCGATGGTGGGGCGCGGGTCCGCGCCCGGGGCCGTGACTGCCGAGCCCGCCAGGCGCCCCCAGCGCACATCCACCAGCTCCCAGCCGCCGCGGTCGCGTCGTCGGGCCGCCATCAGATGCGGACAAGCCAGTAGTGGGCGTACCTTCTCCGCCCGGCACGCTCCCAACAGCAGCGCCCGCAGCCGCCGCGTCCACAGTCCCGCCTCCTCGTAGCGCTCCTCGTCCGACAGCTCCGCTATCCGCGCCAGCAGCGGGCCGGCCACCAGGTCGACCTCGCCGGAAAGGGCCTGCAGCGCCGTGTCGGCGTCGGCCGGGGTGTCCGCGCGGCGCACCGCGCGGACACTGTGTCCGTCCCAGACCTCCAGGCGCAGCACGGATTCGGCGGCCCGCTGCGCCTCCAAACCCGCCTTTCGGGACGGGAACGGGCCAATGGCGTGGCCCGCCTCCGACAGCGGCAGCGCGGCAGTCAGCGCCAGATGTGGGTTCGGGGAGTCGACCAGGTGCAGCCAGGGCCGGCGCTGCGGGGCCCGGGAGCGGCGGTTGACCGGCGGATCCAGCTCGGCAATGAGCCGCAGCTCCCGCACACGCGCCTCGATCTCGGTGGGTGTCTCGATCGCCCGCACCGCCACGGCCGTGTCCAGCATGCGTGCCACCTTGGTGCGCTTCTCCGCGGCCGTGAAGTAAGAGCGCACCCGGCGGCGGAGGTTCACGGCGCTGCCCACGTAAAGCACCTGGCCGGCGGGGGAGAGGAACTGGTAGACCCCAGGAGCGGCGGGCAGGCCGTCGGCCAGGCGGCTCTTGACCCGTCGGGATGCGGGTACGGGATCAGTCGCGGTGGCCAGGTCCTCTAGATGGGTGATGCCCTGCGGCGCCAGCGCCTCCAGGCAGGCGTGCAGCACATCCACGGTCGCACGTGCATCGTCCAGGGCGCGATGCGTGGGAGACGTCGGTGAGCCTACGAAGGCGGCGAGCGTGCCCAGCTTGTGGTTGGTTACTTGGGAGCGGTCCCAGGCTCGGCGGGCTAGCGCCAGGGTGTCCAGTATCAGTGGTTCCTGCCAGTCCAGGCCGAGGGTGCGGGCGGCCCCACGCAGGTGGCCGAGGTCGAAGCGGGCATTGTGCGCCACCGCCACCGTCGCACGGTCGCCTAGGCGCGCCCACTGCAGGAAGGCGGCCACCGCCTGGGCTACTGGAGGCGCATCCGCCACCATGGCGTTGGTAATACCGGTCAGGACGGTGATCTGGGCGGGAATGGCGGCGCCCGGATTTACGAGCGTGGAGAATTCCGAATCGACCGCGCCGCCGCGAACCCTTACAGCGCCGATCTCGGTGATGGCGTGCGCGCCCGGCCCGCCCCCGGTGGTCTCCAGATCGACGACTACGAAGGTGACATCGCGCAGCGCGGTGCCCATATCCGCGAAAGACGCCTGTACCGGGCGGGTTTCATCCTCCGCCCGCCAGACGCCCGGAAGCCGTACGGCGCCTGTGGCGTGGGACGGTTGGGGCGAGAGCGCATCGAAGGGCACAGCGCGAGGCTAGACTTTGTGAGCAGCCGATCCAGCCGCGGACACGCCCGGCGGGCGTAACCCGGACGGCCCGGCGACTTCCCGCCCGCCGCAGCACAGGAGGTCCCACATGGGGTACCGAGGTATCAAGGCCGCCGTCGGCCCGGCCATGGAGATGCTGTACCAGCCGTGGATCCGCGGCGAGGAGAACATCCCCGCCGAGGGCCCCGCCATCCTGGCCTCCAACCACCTGGCGGTTATCGATTCCTTCTTCCTGCCGCTGCTGATGGACCGCGAGGTCGCCTTCATCGGCAAGTCCGACTACTTCACCGGCAAGGGCATCAAGGGCTGGGCCGTGAAGAACTTCATGACCGCCGTCGGCACCATTCCCGTGGACCGCTCCGGGGGCAAAGCGTCCATGGCGGCCCTGCAGGCCGGGATCGACCGACTGCGCTCGGGCGAGCTGTTCGGCATCTACCCCGAGGGCACCCGCAGCCCTGATGGGCGCCTGTACCGGGGCAAGACCGGGGTGGCGCGCGTCGCCCTGGCCACCGGGGCGCCGGTGATCCCCGTGGCCATGATCGGCTCCAACCTGGCTCAGCCGATCGGCCAGGTGGTTCCCTCCACCCGGCACCGCGTGGGCATCGTCGTTGGCGAGCCGCTGGACTTCTCCCGCTACCAGGGCCTGGAGAACGACCGCTTCGTGCTGCGCTCCATCACCGACGAGATCATGTACGCACTGATGTCCCTGTCCGGCCAGGAATACGTGGACCTGTACGCCGCGGACGTAAAGAAGGCGATGGACGCGGAGAAGAAGACGGCCGCGGAGGTCGTAGACGAGATGCTTGAAGAGCTGGCCGCCAAGCGGCCGGCCGCCGCGCCCGTCGAGGCCCCCGGCGGCCGCCCCGCTCCCGACGTCGAGGTCCCCGAGCCGCCGGCGGAGCCGGATGAAGCGGAAGAAGAGGAAGAGGTGGAGGACATCGAGGGGGCGCCTGAGGGTGACGAGGGCGTAGCGCCGGATGCCGAGTCGCGTTCCGACGACCACTGACAGTCTGACAGTCCGGGGACCGAAATGTCCGAGATCGGCACGAACGGAGCTGGCGCGCCGGTCTGCGTTTTCAGGAACGTTGGAAACATGCGGTTTCTTCGGGTGGTTCTTGGTCGCCCGACGCCGTTCATGCCGAATCCGGACAGTTTCACCCGGGCATGACCGCGAACCTGCTTGGCAATCGGGCCAGTATCGCGGCGGCGGGCCCCAGGACCAGGCCGCCCGCGTAAGCCAGGTTGTAGAGGGAGTAGGCGCCGCCGATAGTCGGCGGTGTGGCTATGGCTCCCTGAACGCCTATTAGTGCACCTGCCGGTACGACCAGGAGGGCAATTGCGACGCCCAGACAAACGAGTCCGGTGATGAGGACTGGCAGGTTCGGTCCGATTCCCACCAGAACCAGGCCCACAGCCGCGGCGGCGGCACCGAAGAGAATCAGCGCAACTTCTGGCCGACATCCTGGTGTTCGCAACACGTCCATCGCGGTGGCGGGATCGTCGTCGGGCGGCGGGGTTGGACGGACGAAGGCGACTCGCAGCCCGCCGTCGATCACCAGAAGCACGATCGCACAGAGGAAGGGAGTCGAACGCCCTCCGAGCCCTGCCAACCAGCCCGCCAGGGGCGGACCGGCCAGTACGCCGACCGAAACCATGCTCATTGCCAGTCCGAGATAGGTCCCGCGTTGCCGCAGAGGTACGGTGGCGGCGATCAGTGACAGCCCGGCCACCCAGCTCAATCCGGCGGCGGCTCCCTGGAGCGTGCGGGCTGTCAGAAGCATCCAGTAAGGACCACCGATGGTGAACAGCAGACACGCGCCTGCCAGGCCCACCAATGCGGCGAGCAGCGGCCCGCGAGGACCGCGTTTGTCCACAACTCGCCCGGCGATAGGAGTGACTATCACCAGTGCGGCCGCATAGGCGGCGAAGAGCAGACCGGTTGCCGAGGCGCCGGCCTCGGCCACGGCGGGAAGCAGAGGGAGCACCGGGATGAGAATCCCGTAGAGGAGCATGTCGGTGAACAGGGCGACGCAGGCCACTGTTACGGCCACGTGCGGATTGGTGGCGGCTTCGGTGGACGATGGATGCATGCCCACTCCTTCTTCGGTGTCATTCTTCGGTGTCAGGGCGATTCGACGGTGATCAGGCCCGCGACGAGGGCACGCGCCGTCGCCTCGCAGCACCCTGATGCGGGGAGGTCCTCCGGCGTGAGCGCCGCGGTAAGCGTGGCGCCGTACAGGAATGACGCGATGTTGAAACGGGCGATGTCGAGCGGAGCGCGCAGCCGCTCCTCGCACTCGGTCAGGACCCCGATGAGCAGCGCCGACCACTGCGCGAGGGCCGCCGTCTTCTGCTCCAGTCCGGACTTGACCGCCGGTGCCTGCGGCGCTACGAGAACGGTGACGACGGCGAGTTCGCGGAAGGCTGTGTCCCCGCGAAGCCTGCGCAGGTAGTCCGCCAGGAATGCCGTTAGCCGCACCTCTGGTGCCGTGGAGGCGTCGAGCGCCGCGAGAAGTGCCTCACCCTGGCTGTGCCATTGCTCGGAGAGGGCGGCGTCCAGCAACTCCCGCTTGCCGGTGAAGTGGTGGTAGACGGCGCCTCGAGTTACGTCGGCGCCGCGGGCCACCTCCACCAGCGAGCAGGCCTCCCAACCGTCCTTCGCGAAGCGGTGCAAGGCGGAGCGGATGATGGCTTGGCGGGTCTCGGCGGCCTCGGCGGCGGTGCGACGCATGCTTACAGACAAGCCTGTATGTATAACTTCGTCAAGCGTCCATGCGGCGCATGAGTCGTGTACGCGCCGATGATGTGGCTACAATTGTTGCCATGTCGGTCGACGCTGTCATGCCGTTGCGCGATGTGAAGAACCACCTTTCCGAGGTCGTCGGCCAGGTGGAGCGGGAGCACAGCCGCGTAACGATCACCCGGCACGGGCGCCCCGCGGCAGTCGTCATCTCTGCAGATGACCTGGAGTCACTCGAGGAGACGCTCGACATCCTCAGCCGCCCCGCGCTAATCGAGCGGATCCGTGCAGGAGTGGATGATTTGGGTGCTCAGCGGGTGGAGGTGCTCAGCAAGGACGAGTTGCTCGACTCCCCGAAGGGGTGAGTCCGTGCCCTACGCGATCGCACTTGCGGCACGTGCTAAGCGCGACCTGCGCTCGCATCCGGAGAAGGTCGTCACCGCAGTCGTCGAGTTTCTTTACGGACCATTGCGAGACAATCCGTATCGCGTCGGAAAGCCTTTGCGCTTTGAGCTGGCCGGGCTCCACAGTGCCCGACGGGGCGACTACCGCATCATCTACAGAATTGATGATGACGCACGCCGGGTTGTGGTGGTTACCGTTGACCATCGCAGCGACGGCTACCGTTGACGGGGCGACGACGGCGCGTCGGTGTCGCCCCCCCGTGTGCATCGGCCTTCGAGTCCCGCGTAGCGCGCAGAATGTCCAAGATCGGCACGAACGGGGCTGACGCGCCGGTCTGTGTTTTCAGGAACGTTGGAAACATGCGGTATCTTTGGGTAGTTCTTGGTCGGTCGACGCCGTTCATGCCGAATCCGGACAGTAGTACACCGAGCCCAATTACAGTCCGAGCGCGGTTAGCAGACCGGGGATGCGGACTTCGAGTGCACGGAACATCAGGTCGTCGTTGACCTTGTCGTAGTGGTGCGCGACCAGGTTGCGCATGCGCATGATCCCGACCCAGTCGACGTCGGGGAACTGTTCCTTGTACTCCCGGGGTAGTTTCTCGACGACGGTGGCAACCTTGATCAGCACCCGTTCACCGGCATTACGCAGCAGCGCTCCTTCCATCGAGTCTGCTGCGTATGCGTCGAAGCCGTGGCTGACGATGAAGGCGGCCTCGTCTCCGAAACGTCTCAGATCCGCGAGTCGTCGTTCTGTTCGGTCCGCGGACGGTGATGTAGTGCTCATATCCGTACCGGTTCTAGGGAAGTCCCGGACATCGCGACTGAGCCGCTGCTGGCCGAGATCACGTCGACGGGCACCGTCAGTAGATCCGACAGCTCTTCCTCAAGCTCCAACAGGTCGAGGATGTCCGCGTGTTCAGGGAAACGGACTATCAGATCGATGTCAGAGTCCTGGCGATCCGTGCCGCTGGCAACGGAGCCGAAGACTCCGATGACTTGGCATCCATGTGCAGCGGCCAACTCGATGACGTCCTGGCGTGCAGCGTGCAGGAGATCTGAAGGACGCACCTGCAATGCCTGTGTCAGCCGCTGCAGCGTGCTCCGGGATGCGCGACGCGCGCCGGACTCAATGGCTGCAATGAGTGGTTGGCTGACACCGGTGCGATCCGCGAGTTCACGTTGGCTCAGCCCCGCCGCGTGCCGACGGAAACGGATCCACTCACGTTCGGTGCGCTGTGTCACCCACCCATGATAACGCATGTGTGATCGCCGAGTGTGTCCGCCATGCTGCAGCCCGGCCTGCATCGATGCCTCTCGGCGCGTCACTGGTGCCGGTCTCAGTGCGCGACGAGTGCCGGTCTCGGCGAGGGGAGAGGTTGGGGTGAGGCATCTGGCCGCACAGCGGCGGCGTCCCGGTAGTATGGCCGCGATAAGCCCCACCACCGACGAAAGGTTTCCGATGTCGATCCGTCGCGTCGCCCTCCTCACCGCGGGCGGCTTCGCCCCCTGTCTGTCCGCCGCCGTCGGCGACCTCATCGAGCGCTACACCGAGGTCGCCCCCGACGTCGAGATCATCGCCTACCAGTACGGATACCACGGCCTGCTCACCGGTAACTACGTCGTCATCGACGACGAGGGCCGCAAGAACGCCGGCGTGCTGCGCCAGTACGGCGGCTCCCCGATCGGCAACTCCCGCGTGAAGCTCACCAACGCCAAGAACCTCGTCGAGCGCGGCCTGGTCAAGGAGGGCGTGGACCCGCTCGCCTTCGCCGCCGAGCGGCTGCGTGAGGACGGCGTCGACGTGCTGCACACCATTGGCGGCGACGACACCAACACCACCGCCGCGGACCTGGCCGCATACCTGCACGAGCACGACTACGACCTCACCGTCGTCGGCCTGCCCAAGACCATCGACAATGACGTCGTCCCGATCCGCCAGTCGCTGGGCGCCTGGACCGCGGCCGAGCAGGGCGCCGGCTTCGCCCTCAACGTGATCGGCGAGCACCGCTCCAACCCGCGCATGCTGATCGTGCACGAGTGCATGGGCCGCAACTGCGGCTACCTCACCGCCGAGACGGCCCGCCGCTACCACGAGCTGCTCAAGGACCGTCAGTGGGCGCCCTCCCTGGGACTGACCCAGGAGCGCTGGGACGTGCACGCCGTGTTCGTGCCGGAGGCCAAGCTGGACATTGCCGCCGAGGCCGAGCGCCTCAAGGCCATCATGGACGAGCAGGGCAACGTGAACATCTTCCTGTCCGAGGGCGCCGGCGTTCCCGAGATCATCGCGGAGATGGAGGCCAGGGGCGAGGAGGTCCAGCGCGACCCCTTCGGCCACGTCAAGCTCGACACCATTAACCCCGGCCAGTGGTTCGCCCGCCAGTTCGCCGAGAAGATCGGTGCCGAGAAGGTAATGGTGCAGAAGTCCGGCTACTACTCGCGCGCCTCCGCCGCCAACGAGGAGGACCTGGCCCTGATCAAGCAGATGTGTGACCTTGCCGTCGACTGCGCCCTGCGGGGCGAGCCCGGCGTCATCGGCCAGGACGAGGAGAACGGCGACCAGCTCGGTGCCATCGCCTTCGACCGCATCGCCGGCGGCAAGCCCTTCGACATCACGCAGCAGTGGTTCGTGGACCTGATGGCCGAGCTCGGCCAGGCGCTCGAGCCCGCCGCCCCCGCCGACGGCGAGGCGTGAGCCGCCGCCCCCGCCGCCAGGCGTGGGCTACCTATGGACGGGCCGGTCGGACACGGATCGCCGTGGCCGACCGGCCCGGTCCCACCTCCAACCAGCCGGTCGAACCGTTTTGAACCGGCACTTTCGCGCCGTCACGGAGCGGGCCCGGGCGGGACCGAGGACGTGCCTTATATCCCACCTTGTGGCGAGACGCCCAGCCAGACGCGGCGCTCGCCTATGCTGGCGCCATGATGAACGAGCTCCAGGTTCCCGGCGAGGCAGCCGGCTGGCGTCAGCACCACGCCGCCCAGCAGCCCCATTACCCGGACCCGCAGGCGCTCGCCGACGCTGCGGCGGACCTGCGCACCCGGCCCCCGCTGGTATTCGCCGGTGAGGTGGACTCGCTGCGCGAGAAGATGGTATCGGCATCGCAGGGCCGGGCATTCGTGCTCATGGGGGGAGACTGCGCCGAGTCATTCCATGACAACACCGCCATCAACATCCGCCTGAAGCTGCAGACCATCCTGCAAATGGCCGCGGTGCTCACCTACGGAGCCTCCACCCCGGTGGTCAAGATCGGGCGCATGGCGGGCCAGTACGCCAAGCCGCGCAGCTCGGACACCGAGACCCGTAACGGCGTCACTCTGCCCTCCTACCGCGGTGACTCGGTCAATGACCACGCCTTTACCGCCGAGGCCCGCATCCCCAACCCGCAGCGGATGGTTGACGCCTACCTGCGCGCCGGCACCACCCTGAACCTAATTCGCTCCTTCACCATGGGAGGCTACGCGGACCTGCGGGAGGTCCACTCCTGGAACCGGGGTTTCACCGCGAATCCCGCCTACAAGCGCTTTGAGTCCTTCGCCGGGGAGATTGACCGGGCGATGCGCTTCATGGAGGCCGCCGGCGTGGACTTCGAGGCCTTGCGCCAGGTCGACTTCTACGCCGCCCACGAGGCCCTCCTGCTGGAGTACGAGGACGCCATGACGCGTGAGGACTCCCGCAGCGGACGCCTTTACGACACCTCCGCCCACTTCCTGTGGGTGGGGGAGCGCACCCGTGGCGCCGACGACGCCCATGTGGCCCTGCTGGCGGGCGTGCACAACCCGGTGGGTGTGAAAATCGGCCCGACGACCACCCGCGAGGAGCTGCTGTCCCTGATCGACCACCTCAACCCCGAAGGCGACCCCGGTCGGCTCAGCCTGATCACGCGTATGGGTGCTGACCGCATCCGGGATGTACTGCCGGAGCTGGTGGAGATCGTCCGCGCCGATGGCCGACCGGTCACCTGGATCACCGACCCCATGCACGGCAACACCATCACCTCGGAAAACGGCTACAAGACCCGTCGCTTCGACACGATCATGGATGAGGTCCGTGGCTTCTTCGAGGTACACCGGGCCCTGGGTACCGTGCCCGCGGGCATTCACGTGGAGCTCACCGGGGACGATGTCACCGAGGTCCTCGGCGGTGGGGAGCACATCGACGAGGCCGGGCTGGCGCGCCGTTACGAGACCCTCGTGGATCCGCGGCTGAACCACCAGCAGTCACTGGAGATGGCCTTCGAGGTTGCGGAGATGCTGCGCGGCTGACGCCAACCGCTAAAACGACGGCGCTCAGGGGCGGCAGGCCCGTGGGCGCCGTCGCCCGGTTGTGCCAGGCGGTCGCCTCGGTTGTGCCAGTCGGGGGCTCAGAGCCGCCGCTCCGGCTCAGCGCCGATCAGACCACGTTCAAGGTTACTTTCGAGCCCTTCCGCACGCTTTCACCCGCAGCCGGATCGGTGGAGTGCGCCGTGCCGAACAGGCCACCCAGGACCCGGGACACCTCCACCTCCAGGCCGACTTCCTGGAGCGCCGCCGTGGCCTCCTGCTCGCTCATGCCGGCGACGTCCGGCACGTTCACCATCTCCGGGCCCTTGGATACCGTCACGTCCACCGCGTCACCGTGGTAGTAGCCCTCCGCGCCGGATGCAGGGCTGGAGGAAATGACCAGCCCTGAGGCGACGTCGTCGGAGAACGCCTCCGACTGCGTACCGAGCGTGAGCCCGGCCGCTTGCAGCGTAGTGGTGGCGTCGTCAACGCTCATGCCGGTGACATCCGGGACGACGGCGGGCTGGCGTCCCAGCGACACCACGATCGCGACCGCCGAGGAGTGGTTCACGGTTGTGCCCGCAACCGGTTCGGAGGAGATGACCATGCCGGATGCGACCGAGTCTGAATAGGTCTTGGTGACGGCGCCGAGCGACAGCCCTGCGTCCGTGATCGCGGTGGTGGCGTCGTCCTGGCTGGAACCGACGACGTCGGGAACGGTCTTCTGCTCAATGCCACGGGAAATCACCGGGGTGACTGCCTCTCCGGGGTGCATGCGGGTCGCGGCCTCGGGGGAGGAGGAGATCACCGAGTCCGCGGGCACTGTGTCGGAATAGGCGCGAGTGGGGGCGCCCCAGACCAGTCCCGCCGACTCGACTAGCGCCTGCGCCTCAGCAGCGGTCATCCCGGCGATCTGCGGCACCGGGACCGTACGCCCCGGACCGGCACCGAAGTACCAGGCGCCTGCGCCTCCGGCGGTCAGCAGCACCAACCCGGCGGCAACCAGTGCGCGCCGACGCGGGCGGCGTGCGGAATGCCGGGCTACCCTCGCGGTCTCCTCCTGCGACCCGGCCCGCACCGCCTGGCGGCGGTCCAGCGCACGGGTGGTGCCGTCGCGGGACTCGGAGTCCTCGTCCGGGGCTATGGAGCCGATGGGCAGGGACACCGTGCGCAGGCCGGCGCCCGGGGTGGCCGCGTCCGCGGGGACCTGGGCGTCGTCAGGCTCGCTCGCGTCGCCGTCGGCCGCCAGCATCGCGGTGTGGGCGGCCTCGGCATTGGCCGCCAGCACCTCCTGGGTACGCACCGAACCGGTGGCCCCACCGCGTTTGACCGCCAGCTCCGCGTCGGACAGGGCGGAGACGACCTGCCGCAGTCGGCTCAGTGCCGCGTCGGCGTCGGCCAGCCGCTCCTCTGGCGCCCGGCGGGTCATCTGTGCTACCAGGGCGTCAACGCTCTGCGCCAGGTCGGGCAGGCGCTCCGACGGCGCGGGCACGTCCTCATGAACGTTGCGGAAGGCGATCTGGATGGGAGTCTCCGCAGTGAAGGGCTGGGCGCCGGTGAGTAGCTCGTACAGGATCACGCCCACGGAGAAGACGTCTGCGCAAGGGGCTGAGGAACCGGTGGTAATCAGCTCCGGCGCGAGGTAGGCGACGGTGCCCAGGACGTTCCCGGTGGTGGTCTGGGTGACCTCCGTGACGGCGCGAGCAAGGCCGAAGTCGGCGACCTTGGCTACCGACCCGTCGGCGGGCAGCAGCACGTTCTCCGGCTTGACGTCCCGGTGCACCAAGCCGGCGCGGTGAGCGGCCCCCAGGGGCCGGAGCACCTGGGCCGTCAGCCCGAGCGCCTCCCTTACAGTCAGGGGACCTGCCGCGATGAGGTCACGCAGATTGGGGCCCTCCACGAGCTCCATCACCAGGTAGGCGACGCCGTCTAGGCTGCCCTGGTCGTATACCGCCACCACCCCGGGGTTGGACAGTCGGGCTGCCGCTCTGGCCTCGCGCCGGAACCGGGCCACGAAGTCGGGGGAGTCGGCCAGGTGCGGGTGCATGAGCTTCAGCGCTACCAGACGATCCAGGCGGCGGTCCTGCGCCCGGTAGACGGTGGCCATGCCCCCACGGGCCACCCGGTCGACGATCTCATAACGAGCGTCGACCAGGCGGCCGATGAGAGGATCCTTGCTCACGGGGCCGAGTGTACGGGCCTCACGGGCACCCGGTGCAGTACGCCGCTCGGCGGTACGTGCTCAATAAGACCCCGGAACCCCGTGGGACGCGGATTCGGACTGGGGCGCTAGCTGCGGCGGGAGGTCAGAACCTCGGCCAGGGCGGTCAGGGACTGCCGCGCGACGTCATTCAGTATGGCGGGCGACTCAGCCAGGGCGCCCAGGCCGGCGGCGGTGTGGCTCGCGATCTCCTCCTCGTGCGCCGTCAGGGCGCCGCAGTCACGGATAACCTCAGTGGCCGCTGCGATGTCCTCATCCGCGGCGGCATGGCCCCGTGACAGCACCCGGGTCAGCAGGGCGCGGTCGGCGTCACTGCACCGCTGCCAGGTCAGGGCCAGCAGCACTGTGCGCTTGCCCTCGCGCAGGTCATCGCCCGCCGGCTTACCGGTGAGGGACGGATCGCCGAAGACCCCGAGGACGTCGTCACGCAGTTGGAAGGCGATTCCGATCTCCTCCCCGAACACCTCCAGCACCCTGAACAACTCACTGTGCGGATCCACGCCGGCCAGCAGCGCCCCGACTAGCAGCGGGTACATCACTGAATAGCGTGCGGACTTGTGCCGCACAACCGCGAGCGCGGCCCGGTGCATGGCGGCACCCGCCTGCACCGGTTGCGCGGTGGGGGCAGGCAGGGGAAGTACCTCGTGGTGCACGTCCAGGAACTGGCCCACGGCGACCTCCGTGGTCATGGCGTCGAAGGCGTCCCGGGCGGCTCGTGCGGCGCCGCGCTCAGCGGTAGCGGCCGCGGCGCCCATCTCCGTAGCGGACGCCGACATGAGCAGGTCGCCCAGGAGGATCGCGGCGCTCACGCCATAGCTCTCCGCCGCGCCGCGCCAACCGGTCTCAAGGTGGCGGGCCGCAAACCGGCGGTGTGCGGAGGGCAGACCACGGCGGGTGTCTGCGGCGTCGATCACATCGTCGTGAACAAGTGCGCTGGCCTGATAGAGCTCCAGCGCGGCGCCCAAATGGGCGGCGGTAGAGCCGGTGAGCACGTCCTCACGCCTGGGTGGCTCGGGGCGGCTCCCGTCGCGATTGCCGCTACGGCACCCGTCCCGGCCGCGGTCGCCGGAAGCGGTGCCGTCCTGAGTCAGCAGCGCCAGGCCCACGGCGCCCAGGACCGCACGCATGCGCTTGCCGCCGGACACTGCGGTGGCGGCGGCGTCGAATAGGTCGTCCGCGGCACCGGAAGGATCGTGCCACCGGGCGCGCAACTCGCCCAGAACGTGCTCGAGGCGCGCATCGACGGCGCTGCGTACCAGTGGCAGCAATGCATCAACGTCGGTCATGCCTCCCAGGCTAGATGATTGAGTCCGGGCCGCGGGGAACGGTGCTGCGCTGTGGCGGGCACGGGACTCGGGCGCGTGCCGTTCGGGCCGTGCGCGGGTGCCGCTCGGCGGGCTGCCGGTTGCCGCTGGTGGCAAGCCGGAGACGTGCCGCGGGAATAAGACGCGCTGTCTGCATCGTTGTCCCTTCCGCCGGTGGTGGATGCCGAGTCCTGTCCGAGCCTCCCGCGGTGCGGCGCGCACGCCTGCGGAACCGTTTGGATTCCTCGCGTAGACTTCCGCAGGGCTCTGTGCGCCCCTCCGGCTCAACCGTCCGCCCGTGAAAGGAAATCCGTGGCTACTTCCACAGTTGCTCCTACTCCCACAACCAGGCGGGAGCGCGTCGAACTCGCTGACGACGTCGATGAGGTCCTTGACGGCAACCAGGACGTCGACCTCGACGAGGAAGACGACCTGGACGCAGAGGACGACCTCGACGCCGAGGATGACGACGCGGACGACGAGGCCGACTACGACGAGGACGACTACGCCGACGCGGATGACTTACAGGACGCAGATGAGGACGACGTCGACACCCAGGGGGACGACGCCGCCCCCGCCCCCGAGCTGCGCGACTACTACCTGGATGTCTCGCTGGAGGAGAACGGCGACGGGACCAAGCGGCGCCCCTTCAACACACCTGCAGCCCTGAAGGACGTACAGCTGGCCCCCGGCGCCACGCTGTTCGTGCGCAGCCGCACCGTGGTTGAGGGGCTGGAGATCTCCGGCGACGGCACCCTGGAGGAGCCGATCACCCTGGCCCCCTACGGGCATGGGCCCGTGCCGCGTTTCATTGTCCCCGGCGAGGAGGAGCCCGTTGTCGCACGTGAGTTCCTGACCAAGAACGGGTACATCTTCCGCGGCTGGGTCATCAAGGGCATCAAGATGAGCCCCTCAATCGCGGCACTGACCGGTGAGCTGGAGCGCATGCGCCGTGAAGAGGCCGAGAAGGCGGCGGGCAAGAAGACCAAGAAGTCCAAGGGCGAGAAGAGCAAGGACGGCTCCTTCACGGTATCGGACTCAGACGAGGGCGACGAGCCCGCACAGAAGGTCGTCACCGCCGGTGCCACTGCGGACCCGGTCAAGGACTACCTCAAGCAGATCGGCAAGGTCGCCCTCCTCAATGCCGCGCAGGAGGTTGAGCTGGCCAAGCGCATCGAGGCCGGCCTGTACGCCGAGCACCTGCTGGCCACCGAGGGCAACGACCTGGACGCCAAGTACCGCCGTGAGCTGCACTGGGTGGCTCAGGACGGCCAGCGCGCCAAGAACCACCTGCTGGAGGCGAACCTGCGCCTGGTGGTCTCCCTGGCCAAGCGCTACACCGGCCGCGGCATGCTCTTCCTGGACCTCATCCAGGAGGGCAACCTCGGTCTGATCCGCGCGGTGGAGAAGTTCGACTACACCAAGGGCTACAAGTTCTCCACCTACGCCACCTGGTGGATCCGCCAGGCCATCACCCGCGCCATGGCGGACCAGGCGCGCACCATCCGCATCCCCGTCCACATGGTCGAGGTCATCAACAAGCTTGCCCGTGTGCAGCGGCAGATGCTGCAGGACCTGGGCCGCGAGCCCACCCCGGAGGAGCTGGCCGTCGAGCTGGACATGACGCCGGAGAAGGTCGTGGAGGTGCAGAAGTACGGGCGCGAGCCCATCTCCCTGCACACTCCGCTCGGCGAGGACGGAGACAGCGAGTTCGGTGACCTGATCGAGGACTCCGAGGCGGTCGTACCGGCCGATGCCGTCAGCTTCACCCTGCTGCAGGAGCAGCTGCACGCCGTCCTGGACACTCTGTCCGAGCGGGAGGCGGGCGTGGTGTCCATGCGCTTCGGCCTGACCGACGGCCAGCCCAAGACCCTGGACGAGATCGGCAAGGTCTACGGGGTGACTCGCGAGCGGATCCGCCAGATAGAGTCCAAGACCATGAGCAAGCTGCGCCACCCCAGCCGCTCCCAG
>NZ_PIZC01000011.1:0-39393 GCF_019325145.1 Actinomyces sp. 594 | reverse complement strand
GCCCGGCCGCCCCGGAACCGCCCGGTTCCGGGGCGGCCGCCTGCTTGCTATCGTTATGCCTACGACACGGGGTGCCGCAAGGCTGAGAGAAACCCGTTGAACCTGTCCAGATAATGCTGACGAAGGGATGTCGCATGCCGCAGCACGCGTCCGCAAGTGCTTATTCGAGTGACTGCCCCGCCGAGCCCTCGGTCCTGAGGGCGCCCGCGCCGCCCGCTGGTACCGCGGAAGTGCTGGAGTCCCTGCGCGCCGCCGGCCCACTGGTTGCCTGCATCACCAACTCCGTGGTCACGAATTTCACCGCCAATGTCCTACTGGCCACCGGGGCCGCTCCCGCGATGGTCGACGTCACCGGGGAGGCCGGGCCCTTCGCCGCCGTCGCCTCCGCGCTGCTGATCAACTTGGGAACGCCTCAGCCCGAGCAGCGCGCCGCGGCCTTGGAGGCCGCCGCTGCCGCGCGTGCGGCAGGCGTGCCGTGGGTGCTGGACCCCGTGGCGGTAGGCACGCTGGTACACCGCACCGAGCTCGCCCACCGGCTGCTGGAGGAGGAGCCGACCGTCATCCGCGGCAATGCCTCGGAGATCATGGCCCTTGCCGGCTCCGGCGCGGGAGGCAGGGGCGTGGAGACCGCCGATGATGTTGCCGCCGCCCTAGGAGCCGCGCGGGCGCTCTCGGCCCGCACCGGTGCGGTGGTCGCCGTGTCCGGCCCCGTGGATGCCATCGTTGATGACGGACGCCTGGCCCGGGTGGGTGGCGGCTCCGCCCTGCTCACCCGCGTGACCGGCGGCGGCTGCGCCCTGGGGGCGCTGGCGGCCGGCTTCCTTGCGGCCGGGCGCGCCATCGGCACCGACGCCTTCGCCGCAACCGTTGCCTGCCACGCCGTATACAGCGCGGCCGCCGAGATCGCTGCCGAGACTGCTGCGGGTCCGGGCTCCTTCCAGGTCGCCCTGCTCGACTCTCTGTACTGCTTGGATGCCGACGACCTCGCCAGGATCCCCGTCTCATGAGGCCCGCACCGGACCTGCGGGTCTACCTGGTCACCGACGCCGACCAGTGCCGCTCCCGCGGCCGCACGGTCACCGACACCGTCCGTGCCGCCGTGGCGGGCGGTGTCACCTGCGTGCAGGTGCGCGCCAAGCACGCCGACGGCGCCGGCTTCCTCGCCCAGGTCCTCGGCGTCGCTCACGCCGTCGGTAGGCAGGTGCCGGTGATCGTCAACGACCGCGTAGACGTGTTCCTGGCGGCCCGCGGTCTGGGGGCGCCGGTGGCGGGCGTGCACGTGGGGCAGCGGGACCTGCCTGCGACCGTGGTGCGTGAGCTCATCGGTGAAGCCGCCTACCTGGGCCTGTCCGCAGCCACCCCGGAGGAACTCTCCGCGGCGGAATCGGAGGGCGCCTGCGACCACGTGGGCATTGGCGCGGTACGGGCCACCGCCACCAAGACGGACGCGCCCGCAGGCATCGGCACGGGCGGCGTCATCCGCCTGGCCGCGTCCGCTGGCCTGCCGTGCGTCGCCATCGGCGGAGTCACCAGCGCGGACCTTCCCGTCCTGCGCGTTGGAGGACTGGCCGGGGCCGCCGTCGTCTCCGCCATCTGCCTGGCGGATGATCCGCGGGAGGCCGCGCAGCAACTGCGCGGGGCCTGGGAGAGCGGACAATGACCAGCACAATCCCCAGGGTGCTGACCGTCGCCGGCTCCGATCCCTCCGGCGGCGCCGGCGTCCAGGCGGACCTGAAGACCATGGGGGCGCTCGGCGCCTACGGGATGAGCGTGGTCACCGCACTGACCGCTCAGTCCACGCGCGGGGTAACCGGGGTGCATGCCGTACCCGTGGACTTCGTGCGCCTGCAACTGGACACCCTGCTGGCGGACATCGCCCCCGACGCCACCAAGATCGGCATGCTCGCCACCGCCGAGCTGGCCGACGCGGTGGGGGAGTACCTCCCCGGTCTGCCCGGAACCGTCCTGGACCCGGTGATGGTGGCAACCTCCGGGGACCGCCTGCTCGACGCCGACGCCCTGGCGGCGCTGCGCCGCCTGTGCATGCGGGCGGATCTGATCACGCCGAACCTGCCGGAGGCGGCCGCGCTGCTGGGATGCGAGCCCGCCACGAGCCCCGACGAGATGCGCCGCCAGGCCGAGGCGCTGCTCGCCCGCGGGGCTCGCCGGGTGCTGCTCAAGGGCGGACACCTGGCGGGAGGGGCAGCCGACGTGTATGCCGACACCGACGGCACGGTGCTGCTGCCGGGTCGCCGCGTGCGCACCCGCAACACCCACGGGACGGGCTGCACGCTGTCGTCCGCCGTCGCCGCCCTGCGTCCGCAGCGTGACAGCTGGATCGCGGCGGTACGAGACGCCAAGGCCTACCTGACCGGCGCCCTCGCGCACGCCGACGTGCTCGGTGTCGGCCACGGGCACGGCCCGGTGCACCACTACTACGCCCTCTGGCCGACTCAGCCAGAGGGCGTAGGCAGAAAGTTGAAGGATCCGACGGGCGAGCCGCCCGCCTAGTCGGTCAGTCGGACTCGTTTGAGCGGGTGAGGCGGTCGGACTCGTCCTGGATGAACAGGGCCTGGCGCTCCAGGGCGTCACGGTGGGCGTGGCCGTGGTGGGCGCAGAACAGCAGCTCGCCGGAGGCGAGGACCACGCGCAGGTAGGCCTGCGCGCCGCAGACGTCACAGCGGTCGGCGGTGGTGAGCGGACGCGTCTCGGTCGCCGCGGCCTGGCCGGTGGCCTGTTCGGGCACGGCCGTCGGATCGGCGACCGTGGGAGAGATAGGAGTTGCGGTGCTCATGGCTCGATTTCACCACTGCTGGGCGCCCGCGCCAACGCTGAAGGGCCGTTTTCCGCCCCGGGCGCACCCCCTGCGCCCACGGCGAACGCAGGGAATCACGGGAATCAGGTGTGGCGTCGACGCGTCGGCGCCGGGCGAAGACCACATCCTGGCGGCGGCGCGGGGCGCCGAAGCCGCCCCGGCGATCGGCTAGATTCGGGCCGTGCCAGATTCTTCCCAGTCCTACTCCGCCCGCCACCTCTCCGTGCTGGAGGGGCTTGAGGCGGTGCGCAAGCGCCCTGGCATGTACATCGGCTCCACCGACCAGCGGGGCCTGATGCACTGCGTGTGGGAGATCATCGACAACGGCGTGGACGAGGCCCTGGAGGGCTACGGGGACCGCATTGGCGTGTTGGTCCACGCCGACGGGTCCATTGAGGTGCGCGATACCGGCCGGGGTGTGCCCGTGGACGTGGAGCCCTCCTCCGGGCTGACCGGCGTCGAGCTGGTCTACACCAAGCTGCACGCCGGCGGGAAGTTCGGCGGCGGCTCCTACGGCTCCGCCGGCGGCCTGCACGGGGTGGGCGCCAGCGTGGTCAACGCCCTGTCAGCCCGTATGGACGTGGAGGTGGACCGCGGCGGTAAGACTTACGCCATGAGTTTCAGGCGCGGCGTTCCCGGCGTCTTCACAGATCCCACCACGGGCCCCAACCCAGATGCGCCCTTCGAGGAGTTCACCGAGGCCACGCAGCTGCGCGTGGTCGGCAAGGTGCGCCGGGGCGTGACCGGTACCCGGGTGCGCTACTGGGCCGACCCCGAGATCTTCCCCGCACCCGCCCAGTACGACATCACCGCCCTGCGCGCCCGGCTGCGGCAGACCAGCTTCCTGGCGCCCGGGCTCACGCTCACCCTCACCGATGAGCGCGACCCGGACGCCGTCGCCGCCGCGGCCAGCGGTCCTGCGGCCGGCGACCCGGCGCTGAGCGCCAAGGCCGCCCACGCCTCAGCGGGTGCGGGCGACCTGTTCACCTCCGGCGCCGCGGACCAGGAGGGCACCGAGGTCTTCCACGCCGAGGGCGGAACTGCGGACTTCGTCGACTACCTGGCTACCGACGGCTCCGTTACCGATACCTTCCGCCTTACCGGCGAGGGGACCTACACCGAGACCGTGCAGCAGCTCGACCAGCGCACCGGACACCTGCGCCCCACCGAGGTTGAGCGCACCTGCACCGTGGACGTGGCCCTGCGCTGGGGCATCGGCTACGACACCACCGAGCGCTCCTTCGTCAACATTATTGCCACCCCCATGGGCGGCACCCACCTGACCGGCTTTGAGCAGGCCGTCACCAAGGTGTTGCGCAAGCAGATCGACGCCAACTCCCGCGCCCTGAAGGTCACCAGCCGCGACGGGCGCATCGAGAAGGACGACATCCTGGCGGGGCTGACCGCCGTCATCACCGTGCGCGTGCCCGAGCCCCAGTTCGAGGGGCAGACCAAGGAGGTGCTCGGCACCGCCCCGGTGCGCCAGATCGTCGCCAAGGTGGTGGAGAAGGAGCTTACCGCCCTGCTGACCTCCTCCAAGCGCGACCTGAAGACCCAGTCGCGCGCCCTGCAGGAGAAGATCGTCGGGGAGATGCGCGCACGCGTGTCCGCCCGCATGCACAAGGAGATCACCCGCCGCAAGACCGCCCTGGAGACCTCCACGCTGCCCGCCAAGCTGGCCGACTGCCGCTCCGACGACGTCGCCTCCTCCGAGCTGTTCATCGTCGAGGGCGACTCCGCCCTGGGCACCGCCAAGAACGCCCGCAACAGCGAGTTCCAGGCGCTGCTGCCCATCCGCGGCAAGATCCTCAACGTGCAGAAGGCGTCCCAGGCGGACATGCTGCGCAACGCCGAGTGCTCAGCCATCATCCAGGTGGTCGGGGCCGGCTCCGGACGCACTTTCGACCTGGAGGCCGCCCGCTACGGCAAGGTCATCCTGATGACCGACGCCGACGTCGACGGCGCCCACATCCGCACCTTGCTGCTGACCCTGTTCTTCCGCTACATGCGCCCCATGATCGAGGCTGGCCGCGTCTTCGCCGCCGTGCCCCCGCTGCACCGGATCGAGGTATCCGCCCAGGGACGACGCAAGAAGGAAGTCATCTACACCTACTCCGACGAGGAGCTGGTCACCACCCTGCGCAAGCTGGAGAAGCAGGGGCGCAGCTTCAAGGAGCCCCAGCGCTATAAGGGCCTGGGGGAGATGGATGCCCACCAGCTGGCCGAGACGACGATGGAGCCGGAGCACCGCACCCTGCGGCGCATCACCCTGAGCGACGAGGCCGAGCTCGCCGAGGCGGAGAACGTGTTTGAGCTGCTCATGGGCTCCAGCGTGGAGCCGCGCCGCGACTTCATCATCGAGGGCGCCGCCGACATCGACCGCGAGCGCATCGACGCCTGAGGCTCCGGAGGCCCGCCGCCGGTGACGCCTCCGCGCCGACGGCACGCGGTGCGGGTGGGCTGCTCGGGTAACCTGGAGCGACCCGCTTCTTCCAACATCTGATCCGTCCAGGCCCGAGGTCGGGCACCGTCCCGTCGAAGGAGACGCATATGACGCCGGTTTACGGTTCGACGCCCCGCACCGGTCCGGGTGGCCCCTGGGCCATGTTCCGTCCCGGTCCCCGGTCCGCCTTGCCCCGCATGCTCACCTGGTCGCCGCTTGGACCTCGCGATAATGCCGAGCTCGCCGATCTGGTCGCCCGCTCTGAGGCTGCCGACAACCCGCCCTACCGCACCACCGCGCAGGAGACCGCCGAGTACTTCGTAGACCCCACCTATTCCGGTGTGGCCGGGCGCGACGCCGATGGTGTGATGCGCGCATTCGGGCTGGTGCGGCTGCGTCCGGCGGGGGAGATCTACGCCTCCATGACCGGGACCGTAGACCCTGCCTGGCGTAGGCGCGGCATCGGAGTGGCGCTGCTGCACTGGCAGACCGAGCGGGCCCGGCACCTCATCGGTGCCGAACGGGCAGGTGAGCCGTCCGGATCGGCCGCCTCCGCGCCAGCGCACATCGTCACCACGGTCCTAGAGGACGATGAACGCATGAAGGATCACCTCTTGGAGCTGCGCTTCGAGCCGCGCCGCTGGTACCGGGAGGTCAGGCGCTCATTGGCCACCGCGATACCCACGGTTGAGCTGGATGGGTTCCTCGGTATCGAGCCGTGGTCGGAGGACCTGGATGATGCCGTGCGCCGAGCCCACAACCAGGCCTTCGCCGACTCCGGCGGCGGCAGCATGAGCCCGGAGGAGTGGCGGGCCGGGCGTGCCTATTTCGCCCCCCAGTGGAGCTTCGTTGCGCTGGACCGGTCCGGGGACCGTGCGCGCGTGGCCGGCTACGTGCTGTCCAGCCGCTATGAGCAGGACTGGGAGGCACTCGGCTGGCGGGAAGGCTACACGGACGTTATCGGCGTGCTCGCCGACTACCGTTCCAGGGACGTGGGCCCGGCGCTGCTGTGCGCGGCCATGCGCGCCTACGCGGCCGACGGCATGGAGTACGCTGCCGCGGGCTTCGAGTCAGACGATCCCAGCGGCGCCGTCGACCTGTTCCGCGACCTGGGTTACACCGCCACCCGGGGGACCATCCTCTACGGCTTGGACGTGTAGGCGCCGATTCCCGCGCGTTGGCTCTGCCCGCAGCACCGGGGTTGACATCGGCTGGATCGCATCGGGCTCCCGCCGGGTCCGATGCTCCCCTGCCGGAGGCGACGTCGTGGAGACGGCCTGCACCTGTTCGGACTCGGAGCCGGCACGATGAAGAGGAGATCGCTGACAGGTACTGATAATGCCTCGTTGCGAGGACGTCGGCTTCCTAGAGTTGTGTGCCATGACATTAGCCGCAACCCCAGCAGCACCGACCGACTGTCTCGGCAACAGCGACTCGATGGTCGACCATCAGCACTTGACCGGCGAACGCGCGCTGTATGCCTCTCGCGATCTGACCATCGTCCACTCCACATTCAGCGACGGTGAATCCCCGCTTAAGGAGAGCCGCGGTCTGCGTATCAGCGACAGCGTGTTCGAGTGGAAGTATCCGCTCTGGTACTGCCAGGACGTGTCGGTCACCGGCGGCGCTCTGCTGGAGACCGCCCGCTCCGGCATCTGGTACACGGACGACATCCGCATTGAAGGCACGCTGGTGGCCGCACCAAAGACCTTCCGCCGCGGCCGCGGCATCAGCCTGCAGCGGGTGGACCTGCCACATGCCGAAGAAACCCTGTGGAGCTGCCGGGAAGTGACGCTAGCGGAGGTGAATGCCACCGGCGACTACTTCGCCAAGGACGCCGTCGGGGTGACTGCCGAACGGCTGCGGCTCACCGGGAACTACGCCTTCGACGGGGCCCGGGACGTGACCGTACGGGACAGTGTGCTGCTGAGTAAGGACGCCTTCTGGAACTGTGAGAATGTGGTGGTGGAGAACTCGGTGATCGTGGGGGAGTACCTGGGCTGGAACTCTCGCAACGTCACCCTCGTCGACTGCACCGTTCAGAGTCTGCAGGGCCTGTGCTACATCGATGGACTCACCCTGCGGGGCTGCCGTCTGTTGGACACCACTCTCGCCTTTGAGTATTGCCGGGGCATTGACGCCGAGATAATCGGTCACCTCGACTCACTGACCAACCCCTACGACGGCGTAATCAGGGTCGGCTCCATCGGCGAGAAGATCTTCGACCCAGACCGAGTGAAACCCGCCGCGACCCGCATCGAAACCGGCTGGACGCCCCTGGTAGACGCATGAGCTCCTCCTCCAACTTCAACCTGGACGAGTGCACCGACCGGCGTGGCACCGGTTCACTAAAATGGGATAAGGCCGGGCCCGGTGAGCTGCCCATGTGGGTTGCGGACATGGACCTGCGCACCGCGCCCGTCGTGCGCCGGGCACTCGCCCGTGTTGCCCGCGAGGGCCTGCTGGGCTACACCGTCGTCACCGACGCCTACGAGCAGGCCGTAACCGACTGGTGGACACGCCGCCACGGCTGGCCGCTACAGCGTGACTGGTTGATCCCTACCACGGGGGTCGTCGCCGCGATCTCCTCGATCGTTCGCAGCGTGACCAATGTGTTCGAGAAGGTTGTGATTCAGCAGCCCGTCTACAACATCTTCACCAACAGCGTCCTGAACAACGGTCGGCGCTTGGTCACCAGCGACCTGCGGCAGGGAGAGAACGGGGAGTGGAGGATCAACTGGGCCGATCTGGAGGCCAAGCTTGCCGACCCGCTCGCCACCCTGATGATCCTGTGCAACCCACACAACCCCGTGGGGCGGGTGTGGACCCGGGAAGAACTTGCCCGCCTTGGCACACTTGCCGCCGAGCACCACGTACTCGTCGTGTCCGATGAGGTTCACTGCGACCTCACCCTGCCCGGGGTTGGTTACACGCCCTTCGCCGCTGCAGCGCCGGTGTGCGCCGAAGTGGGCATCACCTGCCTGTCGCCGTCAAAGGCCTTCAACACCGCCGGCGTCCACTCGGCGACGGTCGTCATCCCCGAGCCGCACCTGCGCTCCCGCGTGGAGCGCAGCCTGAATACCGACGAGGTCGCCGAGCCGGGAGCGTTCGCCGTGCCGGCGGTAGTCGCCGCCTACAGCGCAGAGGGGGAGGCCTGGCTGACAGCAGTGCGCAGCTACATCGCCGCTAACAAAGCGCGGGTGGCCGACGTGGTGGCGCGCGAACTGGCCGGCTGTGCTGCGCCGGTTTCGCAGGCCACCTACCTGTCCTGGATCGACGTGCGCCCACTGCTGCGCTCCGGCGCCGGACCCGCCGCCGGGAGAGGAGACGCGCTTGCGGACGCAACCACCGCCCTGGCCGTTCAGATTCGTGAGCATTCCGGCCTGGTGCTCACCGCCGGCAGTACTTACGGCCGTGCCGGCGCCGGCTTCCTCCGCATGAATCTGGGCACTCAGCTCGCTCGCGTTGACGATGGCCTCGAGCGCCTGGTGCGCGGGGTGCGCAACTGGGCGGCTGCCGGGCACTGAAACGACACGTCGGTCACGCTCGTATATTCAGCTGTGACGTTAATCGTTTGACTTAACCTCATGTGACGACTCACACTCTTGTTAGCGGGCGCAATCGCCCGGACCACTGATGAGCTAGCAGGAGGGGCGATGGCGACTCTCAGTGATGTCGCTGATGCAGCCGGCGTCTCCACGGCCTCCGCCTCCTTGGTGCTGTCGGGCAAGGCGCAGGGGAGGGTTTCCCAGGCTACGGCGGACCGTGTGCGCGCCGCGGCGGAGGACCTCGGCTACGTGCGCGATGCGCTTGCAGGCGGCATGCGCAACCGCCGCACGCGCACCGTGGGGGTGCTCGGCGTCCGGGTCCTGTCCACTCCCTACGCGGTTGCGATGATCGACGCCATCCTCAGCGCCTGCGCAGAACTCGGCTGGTCCGTGCTGCTGACCGACTCCGGCGGGGAACCGGAACCGACCCGCCGCGCGGTGCGCGAGCTGCGCTCCCGGCGCGTAGACGTCATCGTGCACGCCGCCATGTACCACCAGCAGGTGCGCGTGCCGGCGGAGCTGGACAACGTGGCGGTCCTGAACGGCTTCGCCGATCGGGACGACGTCGTCGGAGTTGTGCCCGATGAGGAGGCGGCTGCGCGCGCCGCGGTAACGCACCTGCTGGAGCTGGGTCACCGCCGGATCGGCCACCTGACTCAAGACGTCTGTGCTGTCGCCATTGGGATGCGCCGCGCGGCATACGAGACAACCCTGCGCGAGGCGGGCATTACCCCGGACCCAGACCTGGTGATAGCCGCCGGACAGCACCCAGAGCAGGCGGATGCCGGTGCCCGCAGGCTGCTGGACCGCCAGAACCGTCCCACTGCGGTCTTCTGCTACAACGACGGCATGGCGGCCGGCGTGTACCGCACGGCCGCAGCCCTGGGAATCTCCATCCCCGAGCAGCTGTCGGTTGTCGGCTTCGACGACCTGCGGCTGATCTCTACCAATCTGGCGCCCCAGCTGACCACCATGCGCCTGCCCCACTACGAGATGGCGGACTGGCTCGTGCGGCGGCTGATCCACGACGACCTGCCCGAGCCCGCAGGCATCCACCGCTTCCCGTGTGACCTCATCGTCCGCAACTCAACCGCCCCCGCACCCCCGGGCGCCTGAGCCCCGGGCCGGGCGGCCCCCACAAGCCCCGGATTCGCCCCGATTCCGGTAAACCATCCCAGTGACACACGAAGGAGTGTCCATGTCCACTACTCGCCGCACGTTCCTCGGCCTGGGCGTAACCGCCGCAGTGGCCGCCACGCTCGCCGCCTGCTCCTCCCAGCAGGGCGGCTCCGCCTCCGGCTCCTCCGGTGCCATCACGCTGTGGACCCACAACGGGGGCAACAGCGAGGAGCTCGCCGTCGTCAAGAATGCGGTGGAGGCCTTCAACGCGGCCAACCCCGACACCCCCGTCGAGGTCAAGGACTTCCCGCAGGCCTCCTACAACGACTCCATCGCGGCGGCCGCCGTGGCCGGGGACCTGCCCGACATCCTCGACCTGGACGGCCCCATCATGCCCAACTGGGCCTACTCCGGTTACCTTGCGCCCCTGCAGATCTCCTCGGAGCTGGAGGACAGCATCATCGACTCGGCCAAGGGCTACTGGAATGACACCCTGTACTCGGTGGGCCCCTACGACACCTCCCTGTGCTTCCTGGGCCGCAAGTCGGCCTTCGAGGCCGCCGGCGTGCCCATCCCCACGATCGACCAGCCGTGGACCCGAGAGGAGTTCGATGACGCCCTGGCCAAGCTCTCCGAGCTGCCCGACTACGACTACGCGATCGACTTCTCGGTAGCGGATACGGCCGAGTGGTGGCCCTACGCCTACGCCCCGATGCTGCAGTCCTTCGGTGGCGACCTGATCGATCGGGAGACCTTCGAGACTGCCGATGGCTTCCTCAACGGCGACGCCGCGGTGCAGTGGGGCGAGTGGTTCCGCTCCTGCTTCACCAAGGGATACGCCTCCGAGACGCCCGCAACGGACGGGCAGGACTTCCTCCAGGGCAAGGTGCCGCTCTACTACGCCGGCGGCTGGAAGGTGCTCCAGTCGCAGGAGACCTTCGGCGAGGACGAGGTGCTCATCCTCCCGCCGGTGGACTTCGGACAGGGCGCGCGCGTCGGCGGCGGCTCCTGGCAGTGGGGCGTGTCGGCCACCAGCTCCAACCCCGCCGCGGCCAACGCATTCATCGAGTTCCTCATGCAGGACGAGTACCTGGTGGAGTACTCCAACGCCATCGGCAACTTCCCCTCTGTGCCCTCGGCCACGCCGCAGACCGAGTACTACAAGGAGGGCGGGGCCCTGGAGCCCGTGTACGAGATCGGCACCAAGTACGCCCTCCTGCGCCCCGCCACGCCCGGCTACAAGGTGATCTCCTCGATCTTCGACAAGGCCGCCCGTGACATCGTCTCCGGTGCCGACGTGAAGTCCACCCTGGACCAAGCGGTCAAGGACATCGACGCCGACATCACCTCCAACAACGGCTACCAGGCCAAGTGACGGCAGCTTCCGTCCCGAGTACCGGTGGGGACGCAGTCGGCGTCCCCACCGGGGAGGAGACACTCATGTCCACGTCAACCGCAACCACGTCGTCTAAACGCGTCGGGCGCTCCGCCGCGCTGCGCAAGGAGGCCCGCACCGCCTGGCTCATGTCAGCGCCCGCGCTGCTGCTGCTAACGCTGTTCCTGGGCATCCCCATCGTGCTCACCTTCGCGCTCAGCTTTACCAACGCGCGCCTGATATCCCCCAACCCGCCCGAGTTCATCGGGCTGAGCAACTTCATCCGCGCCTTCAGCAGCGACCCGACCTTCATCAGGTCGCTGACCAACACGGCCTTCTTCGCGCTCATCGTGGTGCCCTGCCAGTCCGGGCTCGCCCTGGCGCTGGCGATCCTGGTCAACCAGAAGGTCAAGGGCGTGACCGCCTTCCGCACCATGATCTTCATGCCGGTGGTCACTTCCATGGTGGTGGTATCCATCCTGTGGAGCTTCTTCTACGAGAAGGACGGCCTGTTCAACTCGATCCTCAACACCCTCACCGGTGGCGGCTGGACAGCCGTGGCGTGGCTGAATAATCCCGGCACGGCGATGCCCGCCATCATCTTGCTGTCCATCTGGCAGGCGGTCGGCCTGCACATGATTATCTGGCTGTCCGGGCTGCAGGGAATCGACCCGGCGCTGTACGAGGCCGCCGCACTCGACGGCGTCAATGGCTGGCAGCGCTTCCGGTACGTCACCTGGCCGGGACTCCACTCCACGATGGTGTTCATCCTGGTCACTATCACCATTGCCGCACTGGGCCTGTTCGTGCAGGTGGACGTAATGACCTCGGGCGGACCCCAGGACGCCACCTCCACACTCGTCTACCACGCCGTACGCAAGGGCTACCGCGAGCAGGACATGGGCTACGGCAGCGCGATCTCGCTGATTTTCTTCGTCGCCGTGCTGGTGATCAGCCTCATCCAGCGGCGCCTGACCAGAGAGGGTGACTGACATGACCACCGCAGCGAACACCGCAGGCCCGGCCCCGGAGGCCACGCCGGGGACCTCGCTCAGGCGCGGGCGTGCCGCCACCAAGCGCCGCTCCCGGATCCTGACCTACCTGGGGCTGACAGTGGCGGCCGTCGTCGCCGTCTTCCCCCTGCTGTTCATGATCTTCTCGTCCTTCAAGAGCGACGCCCAGATCTTCTCCGATCTCGGCTCGTTCAAGGCGTTCCTGCCGGTGGGGGACTTGAGCCTGGACAACTACGAGGGTGTATTCAACCGGGTGCCGGCAGGACGCTTCATCGCCAACTCCGTCATCGTCACCGTGGCGATCGTGGGCCTGGGACTGATCGTGAACTCCATGATCGGCTTCGCCATCTCACGCATGCGCTGGAGGGGCAAGAACCTGATCCTGTCCCTGGTGCTGGCCACCCTGATGGTGCCTTTTGAGACCATCGCGGTGCCGCTGGTCTTCTGGGTGGCGAAGCTGCCCTCCATCCAGTGGGCCGTGGACGGCTTCCTGCTCAAGCAGGGCATGCTCAACACCTACCAGGTGCAGATCCTGCCCTACGTGGCCAATGCGCTGGCGATCTTCCTATTCGCTCAGCACTTTGGCGACATCCCCAAGGAGATCGACGAGGCCGCCCGCGTCGACGGTGCAAGCTGGTGGACCATCTACCGCAAGATCATCGTGCCGCTGTCCGGGCCCACCTTTGCCACGGTTGCGATCATCACCATGCTGCCGGCCTGGAACTCCTACCTGTGGCCCCTGATGGTGGTGCAGCAGGAGTCGATGCGACCGGTGAGCGTGGGGATGCAGTACTTCTTCCAGCTCAATCCCGTATGGGGCCAGATCATGGCCTATGGCACGCTGATCACCCTGCCGGTGCTGATCATCTTCGTCATCTTCCAACGCTCCTTCGTGCAGTCGCTGGCCGGCACCGCGGTCAAGGGGTGAGCGATGGGACTGGAGCTTGCAGACCACTGGCTGTGGGACCACTGGATCGCCGACGACGGCGAGCACTACCACCTGTTCTTCCTGCGCGCCTCCCGGGCACTGCATGACCCGGACCGGCGGCATTGGCGGGCCTCCATGGGGCACGCCGTTTCCGCCGACGCGCGCAACTGGCAGCTGCTTCCGGACGCCCTGGTGCACTCCGACGGCCCGGCATTCGATGACCAGGCCATCTGGACGGGTTGCACCATAAACAAGCCCGGCGGCGGTATGCGGGTGTTCTACACGGGCATCTCCCGGGCGGAGCGCGGCATGGTCCAGCGGATCGGCTGGGCCGACTCCGCCGACGGCGTCACCTTTGAGCGCTGCTGCGCGCAGCCGCTCGAGGCGGACGGACGGTGGTATGAGAAGTGGAGCCCCGGCTACGCCTTCGACGAGCCGTGGCGCGATCCCTTCGTGTTCCGCCATGACGGGCTGTGGCACATGCTGGTCACCGCCCGCGCCCGGGGCGTTGACCGCAAGCACGCCGGCGTGATCGGGCACGCGGTGTCCGCGGACCTCGACCACTGGGAGGTGCTGCCACCCCTGACCGAGCCGAGCAGGTTCGGTCAGCTCGAGGTCAGCCAGTCGCGGCAGGTGGAGGGTCGGCACCTGCTGGTCTTCTCATGCGGTGCGGACATGCAGGCCGAACCCGGGCCGGGCGGAGTGTGGATCGCCGAGGGGGACAGCCCCCTGGGGCCCTGGGACGTCGGCTCCGCCCGGTACGTGGTTCCGGAGCACCTGTACGCCGGCCAGCTGGTTCAGCTGCGGGACGGCCAGTGGATCTACACCGGCTTCAACGACGTCGTCGACGGCGAGTTCATCGGCACCATGCCCGATCCACTGCGCTGGGACGAGGTCGGGCTAGCGGCGGCACCGTAGCGGTATCTGCACCTTCACCGGCACGAACAGGCGGCCCGGGATGTCGAGAGGCACCCGGGCCGCCTGCGTGCCACAGTCGCAACGTGCTATATCGCACGCGCCGCTCGGCGTCGGGAACTTGCCATCGTGGAATTTCGGAACAAAGATGTTCGTTAAAGTTTGACGTGTGCAAGGAGTCGTCCCCCCGGCTCCGCCGCCCGCACCGCGCCGCCTTGGAGAGGAGTAAGCCATGAGCCAAGTCGATGACGACTCCACCCGCTCACGAGTCCTCGACCTAATCGCAGAGAAGGGCCCGATATCAGCCGCCCAGCTGGCCAAGGTGCTCAGTCTCACCCCCGCAGCCGTGCGCCGTCACCTCACCGCGCTGGAGCAGTCCGGTGAGATCGCGGTCCACAACCCGGCCGCCAGCGGCAAGCGCCGCCGCGGCCGCCCGGCACGCTTCTACGTCGCTACCGCGCACGCGCACACGAGCTTCGGCGAGGGGTACTCGGAGCTGGCCAACCGGGCCCTGTCCTACCTGTCGCAGGTAGGCGGGGACAAGGCCATTGACTCCTTCGCCGCCTCCCGCGGCCGCGATCTGGAGCGCCGCTACATGCCCATTGTCGAGGCCGTCGGAAAGGACCCGGCCGAGCGGGCGCGCGCCCTGGCGGACGCCCTGACCCTGGATGGCTACGCGGCCACGGTCCGTGACGTAGGTGACGGTACCTTCGCCGTTCAGCTGTGCCAGGGCCACTGCCCGGTGCGCGAGGTCGCCGGGCACTTCCAGGCACTCTGCGACGCCGAGACCCGCACCTTCGCGCGCCTGCTCGGTGTACCCGTGCAGCGCCTGGCCACCCTGGCCGGCGGCGAGCACGTTTGCACCACACACGTACCCATCGCCATGCCCACGCTGCGCAAGCGCGCTGCACGGGCGGTAGACCAGCGGGGCCGCAGCCCCCGAAGAATGGAAGGAAACTGATGACAGCTCCCGTGACTGAGACCGTCCGCAGCAGCGACGACGAGATCATCGAGTCGATTTCAGAGACCTACGAGTACGGCTGGCGTGACTCCGACGCCGCCGGCCTCTCCGCCAGGCGCGGCCTGGACGAGCAAGTGGTCCGTGAGATCTCCGCGCTGAAGGGCGAGCCCGAGTGGATGCTGCAAAAGCGCCTGAAGGCGTACGAGATCTTCAAGCGCAAGCCCATGCCGACCTGGGGCGTGGACCTGTCCGACTTGGACATGGACCAGGTCAAGTACTTCGTGCGCTCCACAGACAAGCCGGCCTCCTCCTGGGAGGACCTGCCCGAGGACATCCGCAACACCTACGACCGGCTCGGGATTCCCCAGGCGGAGCGCGACCGGCTCGTGGCCGGGGTAGCCGCACAGTACGAGTCCGAGGTCGTCTACGAGCAGATCCGCGAGGACCTTCAGGAGCAGGGCGTTATCTTCCTGGACACCGACTCCGCCCTGAAGCAGTACCCCGAGCTGATGCGGGAGTACTTCGGCTCCGTCGTGCCCGCAGGCGACAACAAGTTCGCCGCCCTGAACACGGCCGTGTGGTCCGGCGGCTCCTTCATCTACGTGCCGCCGGGCGTGCAGGTGGAGATCCCCCTGCAGGCCTACTTCCGCATCAACACCGAGAACATGGGCCAGTTCGAGCGCACCCTGATCATCGCTGACGAGGGCTCCTACGTGCACTACGTGGAGGGCTGCACCGCCCCCATCTACTCCACCGACTCCCTGCACTCGGCGATCGTGGAGATCATCGTCAAGAAGAACGCGCGCGTGCGCTACACGACCATCCAGAACTGGTCCAACAACGTCTACAACCTGGTCACCCAGCGCGCCACCTGCGCCGAGGGCGCCACCATGGAGTGGGTGGACGGCAACATCGGTTCCAAGCGGAACATGAAGTACCCGGCCGTCTTCCTCATGGGGCCCCACGCCCGCGGTGAGGCCCTGTCCATCGCCTTCGCCGGCGCCGGGCAGCACCAGGACACCGGCGCCAAGATGGTCCACATGGCGCCGCACACCTCCAGCCACATCGTCTCCAAGTCGATCTCCCGGGGCGGCGGCCGCTCCGGCTACCGCGGCCTGGTGCAGGTACAGAAGAACGCCCGGCACTCCAAGTCCAATGTGCTGTGCGACGCCCTGCTGGTGGATGAGATCTCGCGCTCGGACACCTACCCGTACGTGGACGTGCGCACCGACGACGTCGAGATGGGGCACGAGGCCACCGTGTCCAAGGTGAGTGCCGACCAGCTGTTCTACCTGATGCAGCGCGGGCTGACCGAGACCGAGGCCATGGCCACGATCGTGCGCGGCTTCGTCGAGCCCATCGCCCGGGAGCTGCCCATGGAGTACGCCCTGGAGCTCAACCGGCTCATCGAGCTGCAGATGGAGAACTCCGTCGGCTGAGCCGGTCGGCACACGCAGCCCGTACTTTTTACTGCCCGATTACGAGCCGCCGGAGGCGATCCGGCAAGGAGCACTCATGCCCGAATTGAAGACCGACCACTCGCGCGCGTCGTTGGAGGGCGCCCACTCGCACGGCGGGCGACGCTACGTCTCCTCCCGCGCAGAGAGGCCCACTTCCTTCGACCCGGCCGACATCCCGGTTCCCCACGGCCGCGAGGAGGAGTGGCGGTTCACCCCCGTCAAGCGCTTCGCCCCCCTGTTCGACCTCGACGCCGTCATGGCGGGATCCGGCTCCGGACCGCTGGTCGTTGACATCGATGCCCCGGCGGGCACCGAGGCCGAGACCGTCGACCGCCAGGATCCGCGCCTGGGCGTCGTCGGGGCCCCAGTCGACCGTACCGGGGTTGTCGCCTGGGCCGCCTTCCAGGCCGCAACCGTGCTAACCGTGCTGCCCGGGGCGGTGCTGGAGCGGGCGGTGCGCGTGACCACCACCGGCGCGGATGAGGCGCTGGCGCACCCCGCCGCCCAGCACATTCGCGTCATCGCCGAGAGGGATGCGGTGGGTACGGTGCTGCTCGACCACCGCGGCACCGCCGCGCTGACCCAGACCGTGGAGGTGACTGTGGCCGACGGGGCCGAGCTGACCCTGGTGACGATTCAGGGGTGGGAGGACCGTGCCGTTCACGCCTCCAACCACCGCGTGCGCGTGGAGGGGCGCGGCGTCCTCAAGCACGTCGTCGTCTCCCTGGGCGGGGACGTGCGCATCTGCTCCGACCTCGGCTTCCAGGGCGAGGGTGGACACATTGACGCCTACGGCGTGTACTTCACCGACGGCGGCCAGCACCAGGAGCACCGCCCCTACGTCGCCCACACCGAGCCGCACTGCTACTCCCGGGTCGCCTACAAGGGCGCCCTGCAGGGGGAGAGCGCTCACTCCGTGTGGGTAGGCGACTGCTTCATCGGTGCCGGCGCGCGCGGCACCGACACCTACGAGCTCAACCGCAACCTGGTGCTCACCGAGGGCGCCAAGGCGGACTCCATCCCCAACCTGGAGATCGAGAACGGCAACATTGAGGGCGCCGGGCACGCCTCGGCAACCGGCCGTTTTGACGACGTGCAGCTGTTCTACCTGCGCGCCCGCGGCATCCCGGAGATGGAGGCCCGCCGCCTGGTGGTGCTCGGCTTCTTCAACGAGATCGTCGCTGAGATCCGCGTGCCCGAGGTCGAGGAGCGGCTGATGGCCGCGATAGAGAAGGAGCTCGAGCTGACCGGGCTCGTATCCGCCCGCGAGCAGGCCGCCGCCGTCTGAGCCCCAACCACTTTGCCCACGAAAGAAGAACCAAGAGTTATGAGCACCCTCGAGATCAAGAACCTCCACGTCCAGGTCGCCACCAACGACGGTCCCAAGCCCATCCTCAAGGGCGTGGACCTGACCGTCGCCTCCGGTGAGGTGCACGCCATCATGGGCCCCAACGGCTCCGGCAAGTCGACCCTGGCATACTCCATCGCCGGCCACCCAGACTATGAGGTCACCGAGGGCGAGGTGCTGCTGGACGGCGTCAATATCCTCGACATGACCGTCGACGAGCGCGCCCGGGCGGGCCTGTTCCTGGCCATGCAGTACCCCGTTGAGGTCCCCGGCGTAACGGTGGCCAATTTCCTGCGCACCGCCAAGACGGCCGTCGACGGCGAGGCCCCCAAGGTCCGCCAGTGGATCGGCCAGGTCAACCAGGCCATGGAGAACCTGCGCATGGACCCGGCCTTCGCCCAGCGAGATGTGAACGCGGGCTTCTCCGGCGGCGAGAAGAAGCGCTTCGAGATCCTGCAGATGGAGCTGCTGCGCCCCCGCTTCGCCATCCTGGACGAGACGGACTCCGGCCTGGACATTGACGCGCTGCGCATCGTCTCCGAGGGGGTCAACCGGCTGCACGACGCCTCGGACGCCGGCTTCCTGCTGATCACGCACTACACGCGCATCCTGCGCTACATCAAGCCCAGCCACATTCACGTGTTCGTGGACGGCCGGGTTGCCGAGGAGGGCGGTGCGGACCTCGCCGACCGCCTGGAGGAGGAGGGCTACGACCGCTTCCTCGCCTGAGGCGTCGGCCGACGCCCCGCCGCATACCCGCAAACCGATACTCAGGGGGCAAAGCACATGACCGAACCGAACCGGCCTCAGCCGCAGGCGGTGGGTAACCCACTGACCGCGGCCGAGATCGCCTCCTTGCGCGCGGACTTCCCGTACCTGGGGCGGCCCGCCCGCAATGGTGAGGCACTGGCCTACCTGGACTGGGCCGCCACCAGTCAGAAGCCGGCTGCGGTCATTGACGCGGAGGCGGACTTCTATCGCCGCTCCAACGGGGCTGCCGGACGTTCCACCTACCAGCTGGCCGATGAGGCCACGGCTGTGTGGGAGGACGCCCGGGACGCCGTCGCGGAGTTCGTAGGCGCCCGCGGCAGTCAGCTGGTGTTCACCAAGAACGCCACCGAGGCCGTCAACCTGGTGGCGCTGGCCATCGGCCACGCCAGCTTGGGGCGGCCCGCCGAGCGCGGCGGGGCGGCGGCAGCCGCGACCGACGCCGCGGCCCGCCTGCGCGTCGGGGCGGGAGACGAGATTGTGGTGACGGTGGCCGAGCACCACGCCAACCTGGTGCCCTGGCAGGAGCTGGCGGCCCGCACCGGCGCCACCCTGCGCTGGCTGGACCTGACCGAGGACGGACGCATCGATCCGAGCACGGTCTCGGTTATCACCGACCGCACCCGGGTTCTCGCCATGACCCACGCCTCGAATGTGACCGGAGCGATCACGCCGCTGGCGCAGCTCCTGCCCGCCGCCCGCAGCGCCGGCGCCCTGGTGGTGCTGGATACCTGCCAGTCCTCCCCGCACCTGCCCCTGGACTTCGGTGCCCTTTCCGCGGCCGGGGTAGATGCCATGGTGCTCTCCAGCCACAAAATGCTGGGCCCAACCGGGATTGGTGCTCTCGTGGCCACCGAGGAGCTGCTGGACGCGATGCCGCCGGTGCTCACCGGTGGCTCCATGATCGAGACGGTCACCATGGCCTCATCAACCTATATGCCCGGACCCGCACGCTTCGAGGCCGGCAGTCAACCGCTCGCCCAAGCGGCCGGCTGGCATGCAGCCGTCGACTATCTCGCACGAATCGGCATGGACAGGCTGCACGCCTCCGAGCAGCTCTTACTGGAACGCGCCCTGCGGGGCATGAGGGAGGTGCCCGGTCTGCGGATTCTCGGGCCGAGCGGCACTCAGGACCGCCTGGGGGTGGTTGCCTTCGCCCTGGATGGGGTTCACCCCCACGACGTCGGCCAGGTGCTCGACGCCGCCGGCGTGGCGGTGCGTACCGGGCACCACTGCGCCCAGCCGATTCACGCGCACTTCGGGGTGCCCTCATCCTCACGGATATCCTTCGGCCCGGTGACCACGCCCGCGGAGATAGACCGGTTCCTTGAGGCCGTCGCCACAGTCCGCGGCTACTTCCAGAGGTGAACATGAACGAACTTGATCAGCTGTACCAGCAGGTCATCCTCGACCACTCGCGCGAGCGCCACGGCGCGGGTGCCCTGGATGCACCGGACGCCGTCTCCCATCAGGTCAACCCGACCTGCGGAGACGAGGTTACCTTGGGGGTGCGGGTGGTTGACGGGCGCATCGAGTCCGTCGGCTGGGAGGGGGACGGCTGCTCCATCTCACAGGCGTCCATCTCGGTTATGCATGATCTGGTAGATGGCGCGGACTTAGCGACCGTGGCGAGGCTCGAGGCGGAATTCGACGCGCTGATGCACTCGCGCGGGCGCGGCGTCGATCCCGCCGTGCTGGACGAACTGGAGGATGCCGCGGCCTTCGAAGGCGTGTCGAAGTATCCCAACCGGGTCAAATGCGCCTTATTGGGATGGATCGCGCTCAAGGATGCGTTGCTCAAGGCAGGTGAGCCATTGGAAGGAACCCAGGCGGACTGACCGGTTCCGCTCGTCCCGGGACCCGCATCCGTCCTTTTCACTGTTACAGACCCTGAATCACCCATTAGGAGGAGCAAATGAGCCAAACCGCTCAGGAATCCAATCCGATGGCCGCGCAGCAGGCGCCGACCACCGTCGCCGACGTCGATGTGGCGGCCATTGAGGAGGCGCTGCGCGACGTCATCGACCCGGAGCTGGGCATCAATGTCGTGGACCTCGGCCTGCTGTACGGGATATCGATCGAGCCTGACGGCACCATCGTGCTAGACATGACCCTGACGACGGCCGCATGCCCGCTCACTGACATCATTGAGGAGCAGGCTCAGCAGGCACTCGGACTGATCGCCGACAAGGTGCGCGTGCAGTGGGTGTGGCTGCCGCCGTGGGGCCCGGACAAGATCACCCCGGAGGGTCGCGAGCAGCTGCGTGCCCTCGGCTTCAACGTCTGACCCGCGGGCCAGCCGAGCCGGACCGCCGTCCGGAGGTGGTGCGCAGGTCGCGGCTGCGCACCGCCAGTACGCCCGATGCAATCCCGGCCACGCCGCCCAGCAGCAGCCAGGCCGCCGTTGGCTCGGCCGCCTGGGCGAATAGGCCCGCATCCATGACCGACCGGGGCAGGTCCAGGCTGGGCCCGAGCTGGGCGATTCCTAGTCCAACTAGCAGCGGCGCCCACGCCAGCCACCGTAGCCGCGGCCAGGCACCACCCAGTAGCGCGGTGACACCAATGCAGGCCGCTGCGGCGGGCCACTGCCCGGCCATCAGCCGCAGCGCGTCAGCGGCGGTGGTATCCAGCAGCGCGTGTCCCACCAGACCCGCCGCCAGCGCGGCCGCACCGAGCGTGAGCGCCGTCGCCAGCAGAGCGACCAGGCACCAGGCGGCCAGCTGCCGCGCCGACCCGGTGCCGGTGCCGCGCGCCGCCTCAACCAGCCCGGAGCACTCCTCGGCGGCGAAACGCCCGGTCAGCACCACTGCCTGCGCGCAGGCCATGGCAGCCGTCAGCACGCCGACGTAGCCGAGGAATCCCGCGCCTGGATCGCCACCGCCCAGTTGTGAGCCGAGCACGCCCCCGTCCACTGCGCCCTTTCGGGCGAAATCGACCATGTTCTCGCCCATGGCCGTGAGCACTCCAGCGATGGTTGCGGTCGCCACCGCCCACACCAGCAGTTGTATGCCAGACAGCCGCAGTGCCAGTGTCACCGGGCCACGAGCCCGCAGCGGGTGCCGACGTCCGGACCCGATCCGAACCAACCCGGCACCCAGGTCCCGACGATGCGCGGCGGCCGCGGCTGCCGTAAGCAGTACCAGCAGTGCCGCACACACAACCAGCAGTGGACGCCAATCGTTCTCGCCGCCGGGGTCGATGATGCCGCGCAGCGCGAAAGGGGACCAGGCACCGGCCCACGTCCAGCCCTCGGCGGCCCACGCGCCGTGCCCGGCGTACAGCAATCCCAGGGCGGCGAGCCCGACGCCGCGTGCACCGGTGGCGTCGGTGGTCAGCTGCGCAAACAGCAGGGTAAAGGCGCCAATCAGGGCGCAGGTACCGCACACTGCGGCGCCGTAGGCGAGGGCATCCGCGCTGTTCGCCCCGTCTAACGCCGCCAGGCCCGCTCCGGCGCCCACGCCGAGCAGAAGGCAATGAGCGGCGAGCACCAGGCAAGACGCGGCCAATTCGCCGACCGGACCGACGCCGATACCATGCAGCATCTCCGAGCGCCCGCCGTCCTCCTGGGCGCGCGTGACCGCGACCGCGCGCAGCACCACCACGATTCCCAGCAGCAGGCAGGTCAGCGCCCCGAGCTCCCAGACCGCGAGCTGCACTACGGCAGCACTCGCGGGCAGCTCACCGTACAGAGCGGCGGTGGTCTTCGACAGTCTTAACGCTGCCACGGCACGAGCCAGATCCGCGGCCGTGGCGTAAGTGGTCGCATAGCTAGGGGCGAGTAGAGCGGTCAACTGTGCGACCGTCGTCGGCAGGGCCAGCAACCAGGCGCGTTCCTCACGGGTGAGGATGCGGGCGGTGTGCAGGACGTGTCGCATGAGTGCCGGTCGCGTGATCATCGGGCCTGGCCCTCGTAGTGACGCAGGAAGAGGTCCTCCAGGGACGCCGGGGCGCAGGTCAGTCCCTGGGCGCCCGCGGCGATGAGGGCGCTCAGCACATTCGGAACGTCCTCAGCGGGCGCCGATATTCGCGTCACGCCGTCGGCCCCCGCCGGCGGGGCATTGATGCCGCGTGGTAGTTCCGGTGCAGCGCCGTCGGGCAGACGGCAGGTGATCGTCGAGTCGCGCAGGTGCCGCAGCGCGTCCAGTGTGCCGGTCTCCACGGTGCGCCCATCCTTGATAATGGTGACCGCGTCGCACACGCGGTCCACCTCGTCCAGCAGATGGCTGGACAGCAGCACCGTGCGGCCCCCGGCGGCCGCCTGGCGCACACAGGTCTGGAATACCTCCTCCTGAAGCGGGTCGAGTCCGGCGGTGGGCTCATCCAGGACGATTAGTTCGCACGGCGCCGCCAGGGCCGCGATCAGGGCCACCTTCTGTCGATTGCCCTTGGAGTAGCTGCGCACCGGCTTGGACGGATCCAGACTGAATGCCTCGATCAGCTCCGCCTCGCGGCGTCGATCGCGGCGGCCGCGCAGTGCGGCGAAGGCGTCCAGAGTCTGCGCCCCGGTCAGGGCCGGCCACAGCGCCACGTCGCCGGGTACGTAGGCGGTGCGCCGGGTGATGGCGTTCGCAGCGTGCGCCGGGTCGAGTCCCAGCACCCGCACCTCGCCGGCGCTCCGGCGGTACATGCCCAGCAGTACGCGAATCGTGGTGGACTTGCCGGCGCCGTTGGGACCGAGGAAGCCGTGGATCTGACCGCGGCGCACGTTCAGGTCCAGGCCGTCGACGGCGCGCAGGCGTCCAAAGGCCTTGACTAGGCCGCTGATCTCAATGGCGCCCTCGGGGCGGCGGGAGTCCATTGCGGCGGCGGGCCTGGTGGAGGAGTCGATAGTGACGGAGTCGATAGGCGGCATGCGCCCAGGCTCGGGTGTGACGTCGCGTCGCACTCAAGCGTGCCGTGCGGCGCTCGCCCGGCGTGTCGCGGCCCGCTGTCGGGCGACGGGCGGTGTCGGCCGGTACTGCGTGTTCACCGCGCCCGCCAGCGGGCGATCGCCTCGATCAACAGCCTCTCCATCGCCTCCGCCATCCGCGCATACCCCGGTTCCACCGCGGCAATCAGTTGGAACAGGGGGCGGACACTGGCGGTGTCGAAGTCTTCGGCGAGCTCCCGGCAGCGCTGCGGCCCCAGAACCCGTTCGAATCTGGCGATATTGTCCGCCGCGCGCTCCTCGATCTGCGCGTCGCTCAGGCCCGCGGTGTCCCTGCCGTAGGCCGCCAGGGCGTCGGCGTCCTCACCGTCGTCGGGCTCGGGGAAGATCAGTTCGGCAGCGGGAGGCATGCGCCCGCTGTAGCAGGCCACGTCGACCAGGTCGCGCTCGCGGCGCACGGCCGCCCGTGTCCGCTCATCGGGCGCGGCCGCCTCCAGACGGTCGAAGAAGGCCACCATGCGCGGCGGCATCGGGGAGACGGTCAAGCCCTCCTGCGCCCGCTTCAGCAGGCCGATCAGCATGTCCCGCTGCCGCAGCACCCCGTCCAGGTGCTCCTGTACGGCGTACAGTGCTCCCGACAGGTCGGTGATGACGGTTGCCGCGGCATCCGGGCCCTCCTCCTGCTCGGCGGACCGGCCCAGTATGTGTCCGATGGCCTTCAGCGGGACGCCGGCCTGGACCAGCCAGCGGATGCGTGACAGGCGGGCCACATGGCCGAGGTCGTAGTCGCGCCAGCCGCCCCGCTCCTCGGGCACGGGCAGCAGACCCAGCGAGTGGTAATAGCGCACAGTGCGAACGGAGGTGCCGGTGAGCCGGGCTATTTCGGCGACGCGCATGGGAGGGGTCGTGTCTCCTTCGGTTGAGCCGAGGTGTCCTCAGGGCAGGGCGGCGGACGGTTCGGAGGGATCACAGGCGGGGCTCATGGGACCACCGTAGGCGCCTACGACTCCGCTGTCACCGGACCAACAACGGCCGTTCAGCGCCACAGCCTGGTGCTGAGCCAAACCGCGAACCCCAGGACCGGGACGCAGCCGATCAGCGCCACGATCGTCTCCATGCCGATGACGAACAGTTAGGCGATCAGGCCCAACGCCGCCAGAGCACGCCCCCAGGTGCGGGCGGCCGCCTCCTCGCCGTCGGCCAGGGGCCCCGACTGCCCTTGAACCAGGAAGCTCCTGATCGACGGTGCATCCCGGCCCCGCCCGCGCCGCAGGGCCTTGATAATCGCCTTGGCCGCCGAGCCGCTCAGCCAGCTCTTGGAGGTCACCGTGTCAAAGACGGCCGTGGTAAGGACGGCCGGAATGGTGGTGCGCGCCAGCCATTCGCGCATGCCGCTGTTCGGCACGGTCGCACCGGCTTGCTTAAGAGCCTGGGTGCGCGTGGCTGCGGTCGGTAGTCCCCGGTTGTGGGTGGGAGCTCCCAGAATCAGCAGATCGAGCTTCGCGGACAGCGAGGTGGGTGCTTGGACCGCATCAAGGACCCGGGCCTGCGTCCCGGCATCCGTGAGCCCGGCGGCGACGGCCTCGGCGATCGCCCGGGTGTTGCCGAAGCAGGACTCAACGACGATGAGCGCGGTGGGTGCGGTGGGCATGGTTCCTCCCGGTTGCCGGCGGTGCCCCGGGTGGGGCGGACACACCCAGCGTCGGGTGTGACGTCACGTCGCACGCAAGCGGGTACCGGTTGCGATGGCCCGGTTGGGAGCCGCTGGCCGGCCCGGCGGTGAAGAAACTCCGAGTAGGGCCAAGGCTCACGGAACTGTGTGTCGGGAGTTAGGCACTGCCCGCCACCTTGCCAGTGGAGCCGCAGAGGATTCGCAGCTGCACATCGTGGGATGGAGATCGGCGGGCCATAGGGATCTGCCAACCAGCCGCTCGCGGCCACGTCCACGAGCGGTACCGCACCACAACCAACTAACGAGGGAGAACAGATATGACTGTGCGAATCGGAATCAACGGCTTCGGCCGGATCGGCCGCACCTATCTCAGGGCGGCGCTGGCCAACCACGCGGACGTCGAGGTCGTCGCCGTCAACGACCTCACCGACGCCGCCACGCTGGGTGTCCTGCTTGAGTGGGACTCCGTCAGCGGCCGTCTGGAGGACGTGCACGCCGACGGTGAGGCGCTCGTGGTGGGCGGCCGACGCATCGCGGTCTTCTCCGAGCCCGACCCCGCCCATATCCCGTGGGACAGCGTAGGAGCCGATGTGGTCATCGAGTCCACCGGATTCTTCACGGACGGAGCCAAGGCCGCCGCCCACCTGGAGGGCGGGGCCAAGAAGGTGATCGTCTCCGCCCCCGCGAAGGGTGACGTTCCCACCTTCGTCCTGGGCATCAATGACGGCGAGCTCGATGTCCACGCCGCTGACGTCTTCTCCAACGGCTCGTGCACCACCAACTCGCTGGCACCGCTCGCGCAGGTTCTCAACGACCTGGTGGGCATTGAAACCGGACTCATGACCACGGTTCACGCCTACACGGGAGATCAGCGCCTGCACGACGCACCGCACCGCGACCTGCGCCGCGCCCGTGCCGCCGCGGAGTCGATCATCCCGACGTCGTCGGGAGCAGCCAGCGCCATCGGAGTGGTCATTCCCGAACTGGAGGGGCGCCTGACCGGGGCCGCCCTGCGCGTACCGGTTCCCGTCGGCTCAATCACCGACCTGACGATTGTCGCGGGCCGGACCACGTCCGTGGAAGAGGTCAACGCCGCCTTCCGGGAGGCCGCGGAGAACGGCCCGCTGGCCGGGTACATGCAGTACTCCGAGGCGCCCATCGTCTCCCGCGACATCGTCGGCAACCCGCACTCGTTGATATTCGATGCTCCGCTGACCGCCGTCGTCGGCAACGAGGTGAAGGTGTTCGGCTGGTATGACAACGAGTGGGGCTTCTCCAACCGGCTCGTCGAGTTCTCCTACCGGATCGGCTCACAGCTGGCCGCCTGACGGCTCCGGGAGCACTGTCGGCAGCGCCCGATGGAGCCTGACGTCGCCGCGCCCTGCCGGGACCCGTCGTCCACCGGGCGGCGGGTCCCCTCAGAGCTGGGAGCCGGAAACGGCGAAGGTGTTGCACTGCTCCAGGGAGCCGGAGCGCATGCCGGTGGTGAACCAGCGCACCCGCTGCTCGGAGGATCCGTGCGTCCAGGTGTCCGAATCGACGGTGCCGCGGGAGCGCTGCTGAATGTGGTCGTCGCCCACTGACTCGGCCGCCTGAATCGCCGTAGCGATCTCCGCTTCCGTGGGTTCCACCAGGAAGGGTGTGCCGGTCTCGGGGTCAACGGTCGTGGCGGCATAGTGCACCCACACGCCCGCGTAGCAGTCGGCCTGGAGCTCGGTGCGTACTGAGTCGGAGTCTGCGCCGCTGCGGGAGCGGTCGGTTGACCCCATCACGCCGAGCAGGTTCTGGATATGGTGGCCGAACTCGTGGGCGACGATGTACTCCTCCGCCAGTGGGGTGTCCTTTGCGCCGAGTGTGGACTCCATGTCGGAGAAGAAGCTCATGTCCAGGTAGACGTTGGAGTCCCCTGGGCAGTAGAAGGGGCCGACGGCGCTGGTGGCCGAACCGCACGCCGTCGACACGGACTGCCCGTCCCACAGGATGAAGCCCGGCTCGGCGTAGGCGGTGCGGGCCTGGGCAGGCAGCTGCTCACTCCACACCGCATCCAGTGACTCGGCGGTTGCGATCATCCGGCACTGGGTGTGCTGGTTGGCGGACTCGCCGCTGGTGCACATGGACGTGTCGATCACGGAGGTGGAGGAGTCGGGGGCGGTGTCCTGCGCGGCCAGCAGTCCGCTCAGGTCGACGCCGGTGACCTGGGAGAGCAGGAGTACCGCCAGCACTGCCAGCACCGAGCCGCCGCCGATGGCGGCGCCACGGCGACCTCCGGAACGCGTCTGTACCCGGTTGGGGTCGAGTTTGATGTTGCGGTTGAAGGACACGGGGCACCTCGTTGCCGGTCGTCACTGGGGTACGTCGATGGGATCTGCAGGAACCAGGCTAGCGGAGCCCGGCGGCGTCAACGTGAACGCGGGCTACTGCGGTGGGAACTGCTGTGGGAACCGTAATGGGAACTGCAATCACAGCCGTTAGGCACAGCTATGGGGCCCAAGGAGCGGTGCGAGTAGTCTGGTCGCGTGCTGTACGACCTGCTGTACAAGACCGTTCTCACCCGCATCGACCCCGAGGCCATACACGACGCCTGTATGGAGGCAATCGAGGCGACCAGCAAGGTGCCGCTCGTGCGCGACGTCGTCCGGCAGGCCTTTGGGCGCCGCCCTGCCTTCCCCGTGCCGTCGGCCAACCAGGGCGGACCATTCGTGCGCCCCGTCCCCGGCATCCTGGGCCTGGCCGCAGGCATGGACAAGGAGGGACAGGCGGTAGAGGGCATGGACATGCTCGGCTTCGGCTTCGTGGAGGTCGGCACCTTCACCGCCCGTCCGCAGCCGGGCAATGACAAGCCCCGCATGTGGCGTTACCCGACCATCCGGGCGGTCCGCAATCGTATGGGCTTCAACAACTCTGGCGCGGATGAGGCCGCCGCGCGCCTGCGCCGCCTGCGCTCAACGCCGCGCGGCCGCTCTATCGTCGTAGGCGCCAATATTGGCAAGACCAAGACCACGCCCCTGGATCAGGCTGCGCAGGACTACGCCTACTCCGCATCAAAGGTCGCCCGCTGGGTCGACTACCTGGTGGTCAACGTCTCCAGCCCCAATACGCCCGGCCTGCGCTCCCTGCAGGAGGTCCAGGCACTGCGGCCGATCCTCGCCGCTGTGCGTGCTGCCGCGGATGATGCCGCGCACCGCCACGTGCCGCTGCTGGTCAAGATTGCGCCGGACCTCGCCAATGAGGACATCGACGCCGTGGCTGACCTGGTGCTGGACATGAAGCTGGATGGGGTGGTGGCCACCAATACGACCATTGACCACGATCTGGGGGAGGGCGGCCTGTCCGGTGCCCCCCTGCTGCCGCGCTCGCTGCAGGTTGTGCGCCGTCTGCGCGCGCGTATGGGGGAGGGGCCCATAATCATCGGCGTGGGCGGTATCTCATCGGTCATGGACGCCGAGCTCATGCTCGATGCCGGCGCTGACCTGCTACAGGCCTACACGGCATTCATCTACAACGGTCCGGCCTGGCCCGGTCGTATCAACCGTGCCCTGGCAATGGTTCCGCGTCACCTGCGCTGACTCGGCCGCGCCCCGGGCCGGTAGGCACAAGTACTTTCAGACCGAGACCGGTCGAAGCGGCGCTATCCGCCTCGACCGGTCCCGGCACGCTGGTTAGCGGTGCGCGTCAGGCTGGACGCTGCTCGGGGGAGCGGGTCAGGGCCGGGTCGCGCTCGACGACGTCGCCCACAGCCGCATCGATTGCGGCCATCACGTCCTCACCCAGCTTCACACCGGAGGCCTTGACGTTCTCTACGAGCTGCTCCGGGTGCGAGGCTCCCACCAGCGCCGCGGAGATGAAGTCGTGCTGCAGTACCCAGGCGATGGCCAGCTGCGGCATGGACAGTCCGGCGTCGTCGGCAATCGGCTTCAGCTTCTGGACGGCGGTGAGCACGTCGTCGCGCATCCAGCGGCTGATCATCTGCTTGCCGCCCTTCTCGTCGGTGGCGCGCGAGCCGGCCGGCGGCTGCTGCCCGGGCAGGTACTTACCGGACAGGACTCCCTCGGCCATCGGCGACCAGACGATCTGGCCCATGCCGAGCTCGGTTGAGGTCGGCACTACCTTTTCCTCGATGACGCGCCACAGGGCGGAGTACTGCGGCTGGTTGGACACCAGGCGGAAGCCCATTTGGGTGGCGAGCTCCTGGCCGGCCCGGATCTGCTCGGCGGTCCACTCCGAGACGCCGATGTACAGGGCTTTGCCGGCGCGCACCACATCCGCGAAGGCCTGCATGGTCTCCTCCAGCGGGGTGGCGTAGTCGTAGCGGTGCGCCTGGTAGAGGTCGACGTAATCCATGCCCAGGCGCCGCAGCGAGCCGTCGATGCCCTCCATGATGTGCTTGCGGGACAGGCCTACGTCATTGGGGCCCTTGGGGCCGACGGGCCAGTAAACCTTGGTGAAGATCTCCAGGGACTCGCGGCGCTGCCCCTTCAACGCCTGGCCCAGCACCTCCTCTGCCACAGTATTGGCGTACACATCCGCGGTGTCGAAGCTGGTGATGCCCAGGTCGAGTGCGGTGCGCACGCATTCAATTGCGGTGTCCGCCTCCACCTGGGAGCCGTGGGTGAGCCAGTTGCCGTAGGTGATTTCGGTGATCTTGAGTCCGGAATTGCCGAGATGACGGTATGCGACCATGGTCACAGCCTATCGCGCGAGAAGTAGTGTGGCGCAACTATTGGTACGGCGAACACGCACTTTCCCGGTGCCGACGGCCGCAGCACATGTGTTGTGCCGCGACCGGTGCCCGGCCTCTACCAGTCCCGGCTGGGAGGGCGGGCCCGCCGGCTCAGTCGGGGTACTGCCTGCGGGCGACCTGGGGAGCGGGCTGGCGCCAGCGGCGCAGGTTGAAGCACCGGGAGAAGATGTACCAGAAGATCGTGCCCTGCTCCTGGACCTTGTCCCGGCCGAACTTCGCGTACAGGCGCCGTCGCAGCTGCCGCCAGCAGACCACCGCATCCCCGATCGCGATGAACAGGTACAGGTAGATCGCCAGCATGAAGTAGTAGCTGATCAGGGTCTGCTGGGAGGAGAAGCCTATGAACACGATCAGCAGCAACAGGGTCAGCGGCATGAACCACTCGCCCAGGCAGTAGCGGGCGTCAACGTAGTCGCGGATGTACCGCTTGATCGGACCCTTGTCACGCGGCGGCAGGTAGCGCTCGTCCCCGGTCTGCATGGCCTGGCGCTGCCGCTCCCAGGCCTCATCCTGCTTCGCGCGCGCCTCCCGCTTGGCGGCCTTGCGGTCAGCGGGCACGATCGGGTGCAGATTTCGTGCCTGCGCGTCCTTGCGCTTGGGGGTGGGGCGGCCCTTGCCGGACTTCTTAGCGGGTGCGGCCGGTGCGTCGGACGCACGGGCGTCGGCCCGGTCGCGTCTGCCGAAGGGCAGCTTCTCTAACAGACTCACGGGCAACAGGGTAGCGGCTGGAGCGCGCTACCCTGCAACTCATGATTACCGCCCGCGCCGTGCACACCGCCGTCCATGACTCCTTCGAGCGGGTCGTCGCCGACCTGACGGATCTGGTGGCCATCCCCTCAGTCTCCGCCGCTGGGCACGACCCGGCGCAGGTCAGACGCTCCGCCGACCACGTGGCTGCGCTGCTGAGCGACGCCGGAATGGAGGCGAACGTCCTTTCGGTCCAGGGTCCGCAGGGCCCCGGCCGCCCCGCCGTGCTTGCCCACCGGGAGGGGCCGAGCGGCTCCCCCCGGGTGCTGCTGTACGCCCACCACGACGTCCAGCCCGTGGGCAATCCCGATAAGTGGCGGCAAGCAGATCCCTTTGCCGCACAGCGGCGCGGTGAGCGGCTGTTCGGACGGGGCGCCGCCGATGACGGCGCCGGCGTGATCGCACATGTGCACGCGCTGAGGCTGCTGGCTGAGTTGAACAACGGCGAACTGCCCTGCTCGGTGACCGCGTTCATTGAGGGGGAGGAGGAGATCGGCTCTCCCTCCTTCGAGAACTTCCTGAGCACCTATCGGGAGCAGCTGGACGCGGACGTCATCGTGGTGGCCGACTCCTCCAACTGGCGGGTGGGGGTGCCGGCACTGACCACCTCTCTGCGCGGAGTGGTGCAAGTGGATGTGCACCTGGCCGTGCTTGATCATGCACTGCACTCCGGCCAGTATGGGGGGCCGGTGATCGACGCCGTCACCGCCATGTGCCGACTGATCGCCACCCTGCACGACGAGCACGGAGACGTCGCGGTCGATGGGCTGGTTTCTCGCCCCCTGGCTGCGCCCGGCTCCCCGGAGTACTCCGAGTCCGACTTCCGTGCCGACGCCGGCGTCCTGGACGGTGTGGCCCTGGTCGGCACCGGGGACCTGACCGCCCGGCTGTGGACCAAGCCCGCGCTGGCCGTCATCGGCATGGACGTGACTTCCCTGCCGGTGGCGGGCAATGTGCTGGCCCCCACCTGCACCGCGCGCCTGTCCCTGCGTATTGCTCCCGGTCAGGACCCGGCCGCCGCACTCGCGGCCCTGACGACCCACCTCCAGGTGCATGCCCCCTTTGGCGCGCGGGTCACCGTCAGTGCCGGGGAAATGGGCCCCGCCTTTGACGGCACCGCTGACACGCCTGCGGGGAGGGCCGCCCACTGGGCGCTCACCGAGGCCTTCGGTACGGAGGCGGTCAGCATCGGCCAGGGCGGCTCCATCCCGTTCATTGCCACCCTGAAGGAGACCTTCCCCCACGCGCAGGTCCTGGTGACCGGGATCGAGGACCCGGACACCCGCGCCCACAGCGAAGATGAGTCGATGCACCTGGGTGACCTGGAGCGCATCGTGGTGGCGGAGACGCTGCTGCTGGCCCGGCTTGGCGGCGTGATCTCGCCCGAGACGGACTCCTGAGGCAAGCCTCGGGAGCGACCCCCGGATACACCCACAGACACCCAGAGACACGGTGAGGACTAGCCCCATGCGAGTGCTCCTGGCGCCGGGCCCCATGTTTCCAGAGCCCGGTGGCGTTCCCCTGGTCGCGCCCGAGCTGGGCCTGGGCGCCGACGCCGTCGCGCAGGCGATAGCGGCGGGTTGGGCGCAGGCGCGGCCCGCCGACGCCCTGACCCTCCTGCCGCTGCCCGACGGCGGCCCGGGTACCGCTCAGTGCGTCACTGGGGAGCGGATAGCCTCCAGGCGTGTCCTGCACGCACCGGGGCCACTCGGGCAGGTCCGGGAGACCGACCTGGTGAGGCTGGCCACTCCAGAACCGGTGGATGGCCATCGCCGAAACGGTGCCACCTGGCTGCTTGACGCTGCCCGGCTGCTGGCCCTGCCTGCCGACCGCGAGCTGGCCGCGCGCGAGGCGCAGTCCGGGACGACGACGGGGCTCGGGCAGGTCCTGGCCGCGGCCTTGCGGCTTACGGAGCGCGGTGACACGCTCGTGGTGACACTAGCCGCAACCGCAGTGCACGACGGCGGGGCGGGAGCCCTTGAGGGCCTGGGCGGGGTGATGCGGGCCCGCGCTCTGATGGCGGGCCGGGAGCTGGTACTCGCCCTGGCCGATGACACACCGCTGGGAGGCGTCGGGGGTGCCGGCCAGGCACTGAGTGAGGTAAGCGCGATGAGCGGGCAAAGCGCACAGGAGCTGAACCTGAGCGCCTGCGCGGCCGCGGCGCGAATCGCTGAGCAGGCCGGCTCGCTGCGTGGCGGCCTGCTGCCGGTTGCGGGCGGCGGTGGGACAGACCTGTCGGTCACGGCTCGGGGCACTGGCGCTGGCGGGGGAGCGGCACTGGTCCTGCGTGCCCTTGGCGCGCGTGCACTGCCGGGCGCGCGGGTCATGTCACGGCTACTGGGGCTGGAGGAGGCGGTGGCCGGCCAGGATCTGGTTGTGACAGCAGCCGGAGAGCTATTCGACGTGCTTGCCGACTCTGTGGTTGCGGTGGTCGGTGGGGCGGCCGGAGACCTGGCACTGCCTACGGTGCTGGTCGCGGGCCGCCTGGCCGTGCCGCGCGGAGAGCTCGCGGAGGCGGGCGTGGTATCCGCATACCCCCTTCAGGCACCCGGCGTAGCTCAGCGGGAGGCCTGGAATGGCGGCGCCCCGTCCTCCCTGCGCGAGCGCCTGGCCGCCGTCGGCGAGCGGTTGGCCCGCACCTGGTCGCGTTGACGCACTCACATCGCCTGCCATATCGACCGACCTCGGCACGTAAGATCGACCGACCTCGGCGAGGTGGGGCTGGGTGGTGGGAGCTGGGTGAGGCCGGGTCAGGAGACCAGGTCAGGAGACCATGGTGTGCGGGGCCGGGGCCGTGGAGCCGCGCACGATCAGGTCGGGCTTGAACAGCAGCTCCGTGTCGGCCTGATGCTCGCCGGCGATCGCGGACAGCAGCGTGGTTACCGCCGCCCGGCAGATCGCGGCGACGGGCTGGCGCACGGTAGTCAGCGGGGGGTTCATCATGGGGATCAGGGGGGAGTCGTCGTAGCCGATGACGGACACGTCCTGCGGGACGCTCTTGCCTGCGGCGCGTACCCCGGAGATGACGCCGAGCGCCATGATGTCCGAGCCGCATATGATCCCGGTACAGTCCTGCTCCAGCAGTCTGCCGGCGGCGCTGGCACCTCCCTCGTAGGTGTACAGCGTCTCCACAATGCGCAGCGGCTGGTCGGGCAGGTTGGCGCGTATACCGTCCTCGTAGCCGGCGGTCTTGCGCTGTGCGGGCACCATCCGCCCGGGTCCGGTCGCCAGGCCGATGCGGGTGTGGCCCAGGCTGGCCAGGTGGTCTACCGCCATGCGGGCCGCGGCCCGATCGTCGGTGGCGAATCCGGGCACCTTAATGGTGGAGGCGTTGCCATTGACGGTTACCAGGGGCACACCGCGGTCCCGCAGCCGCTGGTAGCGGGTGACGTCGCCGCCGGTGTCGGAGTGGCGGCCGGACACAAAGATGATGCCGGCCACCCCCCGATCCACGAGCATCTCAATGTACTCGTCCTCGCTGGTGCCGCCCGGCGTCTGGGTGCACAGCAGCGGGGTGTGCCCGCTGGGGGCGAGCAGCTGCTCGATCTCCTGGGCGTACAGCGGGAAGATCGGGTTGGTTAGCTCGGGGACGATCAGCCCCACCAGCCCCTTTGAGGTCTGGCGGAGAGACTCCGGGCGCTCGTAGCCCAGCAGGTCGAGGGCGACCAGCACCTGACGTCGGGTCGCTTCGGCCACGTTCGACTTGCCGTTCAGGACACGGGACACGGTCGCCGTGGACACGCCCGCCTGCTCGGCGATGTCGGCGAGGGTGATGCGCTGTTGCACGATACCCATCCTAAGGGGAAACCAACTGATATTGCCGCCACCCGGCGGTACTCGGTACGGGTTGAGACGAGCCATGCATATCGCGCCTAGTGGGTGCAGACCTTTTCAGTGCGCGGAAGCGCCGGCCTCAGCACGACCACGGCCGATCCGGGCCCGGTGGGGCTCACGGTCAGGTGGCCGCCCGCATCGCCGAGCACGGATACGCCTACGCCATCCATCGAATACACCTCATCCACCGCTCCGGCCGGTAGGCAGGACAGCGGCAGGTCCACCGCGGCGGTGCCCGCCCGCGCAACTGTCACCAGCACGTCGCCGTCCGGATGAGTGCGCAGCCATACCAGCAGGTCGTCGTCGGCGTGCACCCAACGCATACCCCCGCGTCGTAGCGCGGGCAGCTCCTGGCGCAGCCGTCCCAGGTGCCGGTAGCGTTCCAGGACGATGCGGTCCACCGGACCCCACGCCCCGGCCGGGCCGAGCTCGTCGGTGGCCTCGGCACCAGGCGGAGCGGCCCACGGCATGGTGGTGCGGGAGTGCTCTCCGGTGCGGCCCGTGGCTCCGAGCTCGTCTCCCGAGAACACGGTTGGCACCCCCGGTACGGTGAACAGGGCGGTTGCCGCCACCAGCTGTGCCTCCCGGGAGCCGACGACGGTGCGGATACGCGGCGTGTCGTGCGAGCCGAGCAAGTTCATCGAATGGGTTATGGATGTGGCCGGCATATGCGCGGTATACTCACGCACCCCGCGGGCGACCGGTCCGCCCTTCAGGCGCGGGATGCCGGTGGGGATACCCAGCCAATTCAGGCCGTCGGCAGGATCGGGGGCGGCCAGCCAGGACCACAGTGGCCGGGTGAAGCCGTGGTAGTTCATCGTGCCTTGCCAGCCGGATCCGGTTAGATCACCGGAGGCGTCGTACCCGTGCTCGGCCACCAGCCACAGCTCGTGCCCGGTGTCCGCCTGCACCTGCCGCATGGTGGTGCGCATGTCCGTTGCTGCCTGGTGGGCCAGGTCCACCAGGCCGGCCCGGCCGGTCATATTTGCGACGTCCGTGCGCCAACCGTCGGCGTTGTACGGCGGGCGCAGCCAGCGTGCCGTCACCGATTCAGGACCCCGCACCAGCCGGTCGCGCATGGCCTGGCTGCGGTGGTCGAGCTTGGGCATCGACTCCACATTCATCCAGGTCGAGTACTGGTCGGGATAGTGGTCGAAGGAGTAGAAGCCGGCCTCGAGGGATTCGGCATCGGTGACGGCCCGCCGGAACCAGTCATGGGTGACACCCGTGTGGTTGGTGGTCAGGTCGAGCACCAGGCGCATGCCGCGTTCGTGCAGCGCCCGAGTCAGCCGGGCCAGTGCCGCGTCGCCGCCCAGGAGGTCATCCACGCGGTCGAAACTGGTGGAGTCGTATCGGTGCACGGATCCCGCCGGGAAGACCGGGGTCAGGTAGACAGTGTTGACGCCCAGGTCTTGTAAGTAGTCCAGGTGGTCGGCGATGCCGTCCAGATCGCCTCCGTACCAGGCTGCCGCGCTGGGATCTCCCGCCAGCGGGGGCTCGGCGAGCCACGCGTGGGGCTGCGCCCAGCCGGGGGCGGTGCGCTCATGCGGCGCGGTGTGGGCGCAGAAGCGGTCCGGGAAGATCTGATAGCACACGGCATCGAGCACCCAGTCGGGCGCGTCGTCGTCGGCCAGGACCCGGAAGTCCGTGGCGTCGGGAACGTCGTGGTCGGATAGGCCAGCGGCGTGGAACCAGACGTAGGGGTGGTCGGAGTCCGGCGTCAGCAGCAGGAACCGGTAGCGGTTGGTGGGGTTGACGAGCCGGACGGGTGCCTCCCACCAGGACCCGGCGTCGGTGCGGGCCACCAGCTGGGCGTTGGACAGGGCGGGCTCGCCGTCGACTACCTGGCGCAGGATGATGCGCTCGGGGTCCCAGGGTGCGGGCACCCACAACCTGGCGGTGAGCTCGGCTCCGGGGCGGCGCGTACCCAGCAGATAGGCCGGCCCGGTGTCGTGGTGCGGCTGACTCAAATAGCGCGTGGTGTTCAGACAGGTCATCGATCAGTTCTTGGTTTGTTCCTCACGGGCGTTGCGGGTCAGCCCTTGACAGCTCCGGCGGTCGCGCCGCCGACGATGTACTTCTGCAGGTACTGGAACAGGGCGATCACCGGCACCATGGTCATGACCGATCCTGCGGCGAAGATGCCGAGGTTGTTAGAGCGGTCGCCGGAGAGCATGCCGTACAGGCCGACGGCGAGGGTCTTCTTGGAGTTGTCGGTCAGGAAGATCGAGCCCAGCAGGAACTCGGAGATGATGCCGACGAAGGCCAGCAGGAAGGTGGTTGCCAGGATCGGCTTCAAGGAGGGCAGCAGAATCCGGTAGAAGACCTGCCAGTGGGTGCAGCCGTCGAGGATGGCGGCCTCGTCGAGCTCCTTGGGAATCGTGTCGAAGGTGCCCTTGATCAGCCATACCTGGCCCAGGGCGCCGCCCATGAGCGCCAGGCAGTAGCCCAGCAGTGTGTTCAAGCCGATGGAGGGCAGCACGTCGCCGATGCCGGAGATCATGTTGTAGATGGCGATCATCGACAGCGTGGTGGGGAACATCATGATCAGCAGCAGGGCCAGCAGGCCGCCGCGGCGCCCCTTGAAGCGGAAGCGGCTGAAGGCGTAAGCGGCCAGCACGGAGAAGAAGATCTGCGCTGCGGCCACGACCGCGCACACGATCATGGTGTTCAGGTACCAGCGCGTGAACGGACCCTTGTTGCCGCTGAGCAGCGTCTGGTAGTTGACCAGGCTGACCCGGGTGGGAATCAGCGAGGTGGAGGCCACGGTCCCCAGGGGGTTCAGGGATGCGGAGATGACGTACAGGATCGGGAAGGCGGCGAATACGAGCGCCAGCACGCCGACGACGTGACGCCAGCCGATCTCCCGGAACCACCGGCCGAAAGGCATCCGGTTCTGTTTCGGCTCCGCTTCCGGGGAAGCGGCGGAACGGGAGGCCGCGCGAGTAGCAGCGGTTTTCGCTTCAGTCATTTTCAATCAGTCCCTTCCGGCGCGCTCAGTTGATGTCCTCGAGGCGGCGGGTTGCAGTGAACTGCGCCGCGGCCAGGACGCCGGTGATGACGAACAGGATGACGGAGACGGCCGAGGCGAAGCCGTAGTCGGCCCCCGACCCGCCGAAGGCTATGCGGTAGACCATCGAGATGAGGATGTCCGTACCGCCGCGTGTGTACTCGCCGGCGGCGAAGGGACCGCCCTCGGTGAGCAGCTGGATGGCGTTGAAGTTGTTGAAGTTGAAGGCGAAGGTGCTCACCAGCAGGGGCGCCACCGAGACCAGCAGCAGTGGGGTAATCACCCGGGTGGTCGTCTGCCAGCCGGAGGCCCCGTCAATGCGGGCCGCCTCCTTCAGGTCATCGGGGATTGACTGCAGGGCGCCGGTGCAGACGATGAACATGTAGGGGAAGCCCATCCACAAGTTGGTCAGCAGCACCGCGACCTTCGCCCAGTTCGGGTCTCCCAGCCAGTTGATGTGCAGGTTCAGCATCTCGTTGATGAGGCCGAAGTCGCGGTTGTAGAAGTTGGACCAGATCAGCAGTGAGATGAAGCCGGGCACTGCGTACGGAAGCAGCAGGAAGGAGCGGTACAGCTTCTTGCCGCGGATGCGGTCGTCATTGAGGGTGAGTGCCAGGAAGTAGCCGAGCAGGAAGGTCAGCAGCATGGAGCCGCCGGCGAAGATCAGGGTCCAGGCGAAGGCGCCGCCCAGCTGCTTGAGCAGGCTCTGATTGCCGAAAAGCCGCTGGAAGTTTGCCAGGCCGATGTTCTGCTTCCAGGACTGGGCGAGCTTGTCTCCGTTGGCGTTGACGAAATAGTCGGAGTTGCCGATCTTCTGCACCGTGTAGACGTCGCCCGTTTGGACATTCGTGATCGAGTCGGCCTCTTCGTCGTACACCATCGTCTTGGTGCCTTCGAAGGCCGAACGCACGCCCTGAACCTTGATGGCGCTGGTGTCGGATACCGACAGGGTCAGGTTGGAGATGGTGTCGTAGGCGGTGTTGATCTGCTTGCCGGTCAGGATGGTGTAGCCGTCGGCGGCGGTGACGAAGCCATCCGTGACCGTCAGGTCCATGCCGCTGGCGGGCTGGACCGTCTCGCCGTCGGCCCCGTAAAGCACCTCGTCGGTTTCGGTGTCCACCAGGAACAGGGTGAAGGGGCCCTCCTCGGCACTACCGGTGGTGGCCACCGACAGGTTGTACAGCGGGGAGTCGGCGGCCTGGATGACGGAGTTGTTGGTGATGGTGGTGATGGCGTCCTCCTTCGTGCCGCGGAAGCCGTCGCCGAAGTTCGTGAAGGCGGTCTGGATCGTCATCACGATCGGGACGATCAGGAAGACCGCCAGGAAGAAGGTGCCGGGGAAAAAATACTTGCCCGGGATGAACCGGTGGGTGGAGTACAGCATGAAGATGGCGATGGTGGCTGCCACCACGATGAACAGCCATAGCCACATCTGGGAGGCGATGAGCAGCGGTACCAGGTAGGCGGCTACGGCCAGGGCGGCGCCGAGGACGAGCACCCGTCCGAGCACGGAGCGGATTGTCGTGGTCCGCTCTCGCGTCGTGCGACGGGAGGATTCGGGGTCATCCGCGCCTGCGGCGGCGCTGTGGGCGCCGCGTTTGTGGGCGGTTGGGGACGTCATTGTCGAAGGACCTTTCACAATGCTGAAAGAGGCTGAAAAGAAAAGACAGGCGTAAGCAGTAATGAAGATGGGCGAAACGGGCAGGGCGAGGGGACGACCGCCTGGGGCGGTCGGTGCAGGCCAGGGGCCGTCGGTCGCTTACGGGCGACGGCCGGGATACTCGGTCATGGTGAGGGCCGGCGGCCTCGCCGCCGGCCCTCGACCGCGG
>NZ_PIZC01000069.1:49127-84892 GCF_019325145.1 Actinomyces sp. 594 | reverse complement strand
CGACGGCGCGCAGCCGGGGCCCGGCCGGCAGACTGCCGCCGGGCGCGGCCGCCTCCGGGACGGCGGCGTCGCCCGCCGTCGGGGGCGGGCCGCCGACGAGGGGGTCGGAGAGGAAGTGGTCAATGCGACGTACCGGATTGGCTGCGGGGAAGGTAGGTCCATCCCCCAGCAGTCTGCCGACGCCGAGCGCGGCCACCGTTTCCGTGGGCAGGTTGAAGTCGCCGGCCAGCAGGTGCGGGCCGGGGAGTGTGGTCAAGGCGCCCCAGGCGGAGTCCAGCTGTCGGTGCGCGGTCTCGGCGCGGGTAGCCAGGTGGGTGACGCCCAGGTTGAGCACACCGACGCCGGGCAGCACGTCCTCCGGCGGCTCCAGTCGACCGACCAGCAGGTTGCGCGCGGTGGCGGTGAATAGTCGGTAGGAGCGCGGGTCGATGGGGTTGCCGCGGCGCAGGAGCGTGGCCGGACCGCGGCCCAGCCGCATCACCCTCCAGGCGGTGATGGGATACCGGCTCAACAGCGCGTTCCCGAAGCCGACCGGGCCCTGACCGAACACGGCACGGGCGGGGCCGAGCACGTCGTCGGCGGGCCGGGCCAGTGCCGAGTGCAGTGGACGGCGGCGCAGGCCGGTGACCGGGCCCGCCCAGGCGGCGGCGAAGCGGCGGTGGCACCACCCGAGCAGCTCGGCCAGGACTGCCGCCTGGTCCAGCCGCCCGGAGCGGGCCTGACCTAGGTCGACCTCCTGCAACGCGACCACGTCGGGGGCGAGCTCGGTGATCTGCTCCGCCAAGGCCGTCAGCACGGCGCGGGCGGTGGCGGGTTCGCGGATGTCGGCACCGGCCAGCGAGCCCGACGCGGCTGTTCCGTCCCCCGCGCCGGCACCGGGCAGACAGTGCTGAAGGTTCAGGGTGAGCACGCGCAGCACGTTGGGCCTCCTACTGGACGCTACCGGCATCTGGCCGCGGCGCGGATGCTCACTGAGTCGGGCTACGCCTCGGTGGAGTCCACGTCGGGCTCGAAGCTCAGGCTAACGGAGTTCATGCAGTAGCGCTGGCCGGTAGGAGTGCTGGGGGCGTCGTCGAAGACGTGCCCGAGGTGGCTGTTGCAGGCCGCGCAGCGCACCTCGGTGCGCACCATGCCGTGAGAGGTGTCCGTGGACAGCACCACGGCGTCGGTGCGGGACGGATCGTAGAAGGAGGGCCACCCGCAGTGGGAGTCGAACTTGGTAGTGGAGCGGAACAACTCGGCGCCGCAGGCCCGACAGCTGTAGATGCCCTCGCGGTGCTCGTCAAGCAGCTCCCCGGTATAGGGGCGCTCGGTGCCTGCCTCGCGCAGCACGTGGTACTCCAACGGGCTGAGCACGGCCCGCCACTCGGCGTCGGTGCGAGCGATGACGGTGGGGTCAAGGCGCGGAGCGGAGCTAATGCCTTCAGCTGTCATGGCCCCATACTGGCCCCGCGGCAAGGGGCCGACAACCCCGCATCGGCGTGGATAGTCTCACCTGAAAAAACGCCTGGGCCGGGAATACCAGCGACGCTCCACCGCCCGGCCACAACGGCTCGCGCGCGCGAACTTCAGTCGTCGTCGGCATCCGTGCTGGACTTGCCCATGCCCAGCTTTCCCAGCTTGCCCGGCTTGTCTGATACGGACTCGGCGGCGTCGGCATAGGCCTGCTGCTCCTGGGTAGAGATGACACCGGTCGCTTCACCGGTGTCCACCGGGCGGGCGGGCACGCCGGAACCGTCGGCGAAGGCACCGGACTGCGCCGCGTCGCGGGCGAGGATGCGGCGGCGCCGCACCTTGTCCCGGCGCGCGCGGCGGAGCTTCGCCCGTCCCTTGGCGACCGCGCGCAGGCGTGCGGCCTCGATCGGGTCGTCAGCGAGCGGCCGCTGCACGGACGTGGCCTCCTCTACCGGCTCGACGCCGTCGGCGCTCGGCTTCTGCAGGGTGACGAGCTCCTCGGCCAGGCGAGCCACCTTCTCCGGCGTAGGGTCGTGGGCGACGTCCACGTTGTCCACCTCCACGCGGGTGCGCGGCAGGGCGTAGGGCGCCTCGCGCTGCAACCAGGCAACCAGCTCCTCGCGCAGCTGGCACTGGAGGGCGAACACGTCGGCGTTATTCGCTCCAGATACGGCCACCCGCACGGTTACGGTGCCCGCGGAGGTATCGGTGACGTCCACGGAGGCGACCCGTCCGTCCCACACGGACGAGCCGGACAGGATCCGCTCCACCTCGGCGCGCAGGGCCGCGACCGGTGCGCGCCAGTCCAGGTCGAGGGTGAAGGTGCCGGTTAGCTGGTTGCCGCGGCGCGACCAGTTGGCGAAGGGGTTCTGCGTGAAGTAGGTGGAGGGGAAGATGAGCCTGCGCCCGTCCCACACGCGCACCACCACGTAGGTCAGGGTGATCTCCTCGATGAAGCCCTGCTCCTCGTTTACCACGACGACGTCGTCGACGCGGATGGCGTCGGTGGTGGCCAACTGGATTCCCGCGAAGAGGTTGCCCAGGGTGGACTGGGCGGCAAGGCCGGCGACCACCGACACGAGTCCGGCTGAGGCCAGCAGCGAGGCCATCGCCACGCGCGCCGACGGGAAGGTCATCGCCACCCCGACTAGTCCGCAGACGACGATGATGACCTCGGCTACGCGCCGCAGCACCTGTGCCTGCGTGGTGATGCGCTTGGTGCGGTCGACGTCGCCGTGGGAGCGCACCCCGATCACAACGGAGGACTCCACCGCCTTGGCCACGCCCACCACCACCCAGGTGGCGGACAGGATGATGCCGATGAGCAGCGCATGCAGCACGAACTGCGCCCAGTCCGGCTGGGAGAGGTCGAAGAAGGCAACCTGCCCGCCGATGAAAGCGCCGGCGAGGGCCGCCATCGCGTACATCGGGGTGCGGCAGAAGCGAATGAGCTCCGCGTACATCACCCGGCGGCGGCCCATAGTGCGCAGGACGACGACGAGGATGAACACCAGCGCGATACCCATGAGCGCCCCGAGGCCGACCCGCCAGGCCAGGGAGAACACGTCCGCAGTGGCCTCCACCACTGCCTCGGCGGCGTCGGCGGCGCCCTCAGTGGCCGCGGAGGTCGCGGAATCCGTTGGGGTGTCGGCACTCACGGCGGCGTCAAGGGCAGTGAGTGCGCGAAGCGATGCGGCTGCTGCCGCGGGTGCGAAGGCCATGTGCCTAAGACTAGGACCCGGCGCTGTGCCCGAGCTGTGCAGGTGCGGGACACGGTCGTCATTCACATCACTGCGGTTCCGGTCACTCGGGCGATGGCCGCACCACCGTCAACCGGTGACCAACGGTAGCCCCGTACCCGAAGAACACGGGCTGCCCCAAGCACGCCACATACGCCACTGGACGTACTACGTCTGTCGTAGTACGTTGAACGTATGAACAGGCGTCGCACCCCGGCCCCGACCCCCAGGGCCAGAGCACCCCGCGGAAGGTCGTCATGATTAGCGCCGACGCCATCCGCGGCTACATCGACCTGATCGCCCTCACGCTGCTACGCGACCGCCCCTCCTACGCCTACGAACTCGCCAAGACCATCGCCGAGGTGGCGCAGGGGCAGTACACGATCAAGCAGACCACGCTGTACTCGGCCCTCAAGCGCCTGGAGTCGGCAGGGCTGGTCAGCTCCTTCGCAGACACCAGCGAATCGGGCAAGCCCCGCACCTACTACCGGCTCACCGAGGCCGGGAACACCCACCTGACGGGCAAGCTCGCCGAGTGGGAGGACACCAAGGCCCTCATCGACCGCTTCGCGCAGCGCACTCACAACCCAGATACGTCGACGTCGCCCTGACCGCACAATCACCGCCCCAGCCAGAGGCCACACCAGACAACCCGCCCGCAGCCGCCCAGCCAGACCCCAGACAGATCCCAGACAGACAAGGAACCCCGATGGACACCATCGACACCTTCCTCGAGGCCATGTTCGCCCCCTACCCGGCCACCCCGCGCCTGCTGGAGGCCAAGCGCGAGCTCCACGCCATGATGGAGGACGCCTACGCAGACGCCGTCGCCTCCGGGAAGTCGCACAACGAGGCGGTCGGCTCGGTAATCACTGACTTCGGAAACCTGGAGGAGCTCGCACCCGCGCTCGGCATCCTTCCCGACATTCGCGGCACCGGCGACGCATCGGCAGCGGGGGCCGCCGACGCGCCCGCCGCGACTCTCACCATGCCCGATACGACACCGCCGGAGTACCCCGTCATTACGCTACCGGAGGCCCAGGCGCTCGCCGAGGCGCGGCGCAGCACAGGCACCCTGCTCGGCAATGGCGTGGCCCTTTGCGTGCTGGCGGCGGTACCGCTGTTCGGATGCGCATCCCTATCCCAGGGCAAGGACGGCCTGGGGCTCATCCCCTTGAACGAGCACCAGGTTTCAACGCTCGGACTCGTTCTGACGCTCGTCGTAGTGGCACTGGCGGTGTCCGTGCTGATACGCCGCCACCGGGCCTTCACCGGCCTTACCCACCTGACGGACGGCAAGTTCACGCGCAGTCCGATGGTGTCATCATGGACCGCGCGACTGCGACTGGAGCACGAGGGAGTGCGATCGCGTGCACTGAGCATCGCCGTGGCCCTGTGGATCATGGCTCCAATCCCCACCGTAGGGGCAGGCATCCTATTCCAGGAGTCAGCCGACCGCTCCGGACCACCGCTGGGTCTGGTCCTCACGCTGTTCATGGTCGCGGCCGGGCTACGCATTTTCCTGCCGACCACCTGGGCCTCCATGACGCACACGACCGTCACCGAGGAGGGCCGCCCAGCCGACGCCACGCCCACCTGGCGCAACCCCGAGGAGAACCCGTTCATTGAGGCGATCGCCGGTCCGTACTGGATCGGGTGCATAGCCATCTACCTCGCCTGGTCCTTCATCGGCTCCAGCTGGGACATCAGCTGGATGATCTGGCCGATTGCGGGCGCTCTGTTCGGTGCGATTGCTGCCGGTGAGGCCGGCCTGCGCTCCTGGCGCTCCCGCTAACAAACCGCGTACCGCAGCGTCCCCGTATCACCGGTATCGGTAGAAGCTGTTTCGTTGAGGGTAGCCTGGCGCGTGTGCGCACCGCGAGTTCGAGGCGGAACGCCTCATGCTCGTTAATCAACACGCAGGGTCACCGGACCGAAGGACTCCGACTGCGTGCGAGCGCTCCGGTGTCCACCGATTCCCTGGGCAGCGCTCGAGTTCGCGGCGTGACACGGTTTTCTCACCATTCCCCGAGCGGGACACCGTGGCCGAGTTGTACGTTTCAATGGCAGCGCTCGCGAGATCAGGCACGATCCTTGGTACGCTGCGGCAGGAACAGCGAGCTGTCTTCCCGGTCTCCACGACCGGGCTCCATTGAGGCAGCGCGTAGTAGATCAGGCCCGAGCAGTCCAGGCCCGTCTTCCCGGTCTCCACGACCGGGCTCCATTGAGGCACCACCGTGCCATCAGACAGCGTCGTCGTCTGCTGCTGTCTTCCCGGTCTCCACGACCGGGCTCCATTGAGGCCCAGGCGCTCGGCATCGTGCTGATGGTGATGTCGGCGGTCTTCCCGGTCTCCACGACCGGGCTCCATTGAGGCAGATGCCCCGGCGGCGGGCCAGCTTCCACCCATCGTCTTCCCGGGCTCCACTGAAGCGCGGCGACAAAACAGGCTTCTCCGCATGGGAATGGGGCCTGTGGCGTGGTGTCCAGCGCATGCAGTGTCGGATGCTCGCCTGCTCGCCGACCGCCGTCGACGCCGGGCAGCTTGCCGCTGGATATCCGGCAGGCGAGGGCAGGGAGTGTCCAGATCTATGACAAACGAGGTAGGAGACGGCAGCGGCCGCGAACAGAACGTTGGAATCATGCGGGTGTCAGATCGGCCCCCGCGGCCGTAGGCAGTGTTTGTCATCGATTTGGACACGGAGAACGTAAGTGGCTCTTCCCGTTTGAGGTTGTAGAGGTGGGGGTTGGCGGCGTCTGGGACATGTGGCTGTTTGCGGTTCGAAAGACTGGCGCCGATCGACCGCAAGCAAGCGGAGCGTCGGCGCATACAGTTGCCTCGGGCCGACGCGCCACGGGGCGTTGTAGAGGCGCCCACATGTTCACCCACGGACGTCAAGCACCGCCCCGGAACCACCCGCCAGGCGTGCCAACAGTTCAAACGTTAAGAGCGACGACTCTTCACGAACACGCGTTCGCGCCAAGACCACGCGTACAGACAAGACCCAGCGGCCCAGCGCCCGAGGGAAGAGCCACACGACAACAGACCTGCCCGACGGCGGCCGCCCAGTCTCCGCAAGTAGACGCGACGGCGTAGATGTGTCATGATTAATCCACCTCTTGAGAGCGCTCTCACCCAATGATGGCCATATTAAGAGCGCTCTCAGCGAACACTTATGGCGCACGGGTGCGCCACGCATCCCACACAAAAGGAGACATCGTGTTCAAGAAGCAGGCAATGGCCGGCCTAGGCGTCATCGCCGTCGGCGCGCTCGCCCTCGCCGGCTGCGGATCGGGAGGCTCCGGATCCTCCGGGGCTGACGCGGACGGCAACATCACCCTCACCATCGCCACCTTCAACGAGTTCGGCTACGACGCCCTGCTCGAGGAGTACATGGAGCAGAACCCGGGCATCAAGGTCGTAGAGAAGAAGGCCGCCACCTCCAACGAGGCACGCGACAACATGAACACCCGCCTGGCCGCCGGCTCGGGCCTGGCGGACGTCGAGGCCATCGAGATGGACTGGCTGCCCGAGCTCATGCAGTACTCCGACCAGTTCGTCGACCTGTCCTCCGACTCGGTCACAGGCCGCTGGCCCGAGTTCAAGACCGCCCCGGCCACCACCGCCGACGGCAAGCTCATCGGCTACGGCACCGACGCCGGCCCGGAGGCCGTGTGCTACCGCGCCGACCTGTTCAAGCAGGCCGGCCTGCCCACCGACCGCGAGGAAGTCGCCGAACTACTCGACGGCGACTGGGACAACTACTTCAAGGTCGGCAAGCAGTTCGTCGACGCCACCGGCATTCCCTGGTACGACTCCGCGACCGGCACCTACCAGGGCATGCTCAACCAGATCGAGAACCCCTTCGAGAACGATGACGACAGCGTCATCCCCCTGGAGTCCAACAACACCATCCGCAGCACCTACGACACGATCCTCGACCAGTCCGAGGACGGGCTGTCCGCGGGCCTGTCGCAGTGGAGCGAGGACTGGGTCAACGCCTTCCAGAACGACGGCTTCGCCACCATGCTCTGCCCGCCGTGGATGCTCGGCGTCGTCGAGGGCAATGCCGCCGGCGTCGAGGGCTGGGACGTGGCCCCGGTCTTCCCCGGCGGCGGCGGCAACTGGGGCGGGTCCTACCTGACCGTCCCCACCCAGGGCGAGCACCAGGAGGAGGCCAAGGCCCTGGCGGACTGGCTAACCGCCCCCGAGCAGCAGATCACAGCCTTCCAGACGAAGGGCAACTTCCCCTCGCAGACTGCGGCGCTGGATGACCCGGCCCTGCTGGAGTACAGCAATGAGTTCTTCAACAACGCCCCGATCGGCCAGATCTACTCCGACATGTCCAAGAAGATCGCGGTCTCCCCGTACAAGGGCACGAACTTCTTTGCCATCACCACCGTCGTCACCGACGCCCTCACGCGCGTGGACGTGGACGGCACCGACGACGCCGACTCCTCCTGGGACAAGGCGCTGAGCGAGTTCCGCCAACTCGGAATCGAGTAGTCCTCGCTCGCACCAGCCAACGGCGGTGGCGCAGCCCGCGGCTGCACGCACTGCGTGCCGGACCGCGCCACCGCCGCTCCCCCACCGCTGACCGGAAAGGACCGGCAATGACGCCAGCAGCGACCCCTTTGAAGGCCTCGCGCGAACCCGCGCCCAACCCGCCGACGCGTACGCAGCGGCGTGGTTCTATGTCCCGACGCGACAAGCTGGGGCGGCTCGACTTCGTCGTCTCTCCCTACCTGTACATCGCCCCGTTCTTCGTAGTCTTCGCCATCACGGGCCTGTATCCGCTGCTGTACACGGCGTGGGTCTCATTCCACAAGTGGCACCTGATCGGCGGCGACCAGGGATTCACCGGGGTGGACAACTACGTCAACGTGCTGCAGCAGCCGAACTTCTGGATCGCCCTGCGCAACACCTTCTCCATCTTCCTGCTCTCCAGCGTTCCGCAGATCATCCTGGCGATTCTCATCGCCTACGTCCTCCACACCAACCTGCGGGCGAAGACCTTCTGGCGCATGGGCGTGCTGCTGCCCTACGTCGTGGCCCCCGTGGCCGTGTCCATCATCTTCTCCAAGCTCTTCGCCGACCAGTCCGGCATGGTCAATGCCATCCTCGGTCAGGTCGGGATCGGCCCGATCGGCTGGCACGCCTCGGCCTTCTGGTCCCACATCGCAATCGCGAACATGGTCAACTTCCGCTGGACCGGCTACAACGCCCTGATCATCCTGGCGGCCATGCAGGCCATCCCCCGCGAGCTGTATGAGGCCGCCACGGTCGACGGCGCCGGCCGCATGCGCCAGTTCTGGTCGGTCACCATCCCCCAGCTGCGCTCCACGATCATGTTCGTGGTCATCAACTCCACCATCGGTGGCCTGCAGATCTTCGACGAGCCGCGCATGTTCGACACCATGGGCAACGGCGGCGCCGACAACCAGTGGCTGACGCTGACCATGTACCTGTACCAGCTGGGCTGGGGACCGCAGAAGAGCTTCGGCCGGGCCTCAGCGGTCGCCTGGATCCTGTTCCTGATCATCCTGCTGTTCGCCTCCCTCAGCTTCCTGCTCACCCGGCGTATTGCCTCCTCCGGCACCGATCCCGCCAGATCCGGACGACGACGGCGCCCCCGACGCGCACAGCACCGCACCGCCGCCCGCCGCGCCGGCAACAGCCGCGTCCAGGAAGGAGCCCTGTCATGAGCAGCAACGAGCCGTCGGTGGCGATGATCGAGCAGACCGCGGGCAAGCGGGCGGCCCGCGCCGCCGCTCGCCGTCGGGCCAGAGGATCGCACCGGGGATTCGGTCCCGACCGCCGTCCGGGGCCGGTGGGCTACGTCTTCCTGATCGCCGCCGTTCTGATCAGCGCCTACCCGCTGTACTTCGCGTTCCTGCTGGCCACCTCCAACGCCGCCGAGATCGCCAAGCACCCGATCCCCTCACTGCTCCCCAAGGGGGAGCTGGTCGACAACATCACCCGGGTGGTCAACTCCGGCATCGACCTGCGGGGAGCCTTCATCAACTCCCTGATCGTCTCGGGCGTCGTGTCAGTGTCGGTGGTGTTCTTCTCCACGCTGGCCGGCTACGCCTTCTCCAAGCTCCGCTTCCGGGGGCGCGACGGCCTGCTGACCTTCGTCATCGCCACCATGGCCGTGCCCGCGCAGCTGGGCGTGGTCCCGCTGTTCATCGTGATGGCCAGGCTGGGGTGGACCGGGCAGTTGATCGCCGTGATTGTGCCGGCAATGGTCTCCGCCTTCGGCGTGTTCTGGATGACCCAGTACATCCGCGACGCCCTGCCGTACGAGCTGATTGAGGCCGCGCGCGTGGACGGGGCCTCCATGTTCCGCACCTTCTGGTCGGTGGCACTGCCGGCGGCCCGGCCCGCGGCGTCGATGCTGGCCCTGTTCACCTTCGTGGGCTCATGGACGAACTTCTTCTGGCCCTTCATCGTCCTGGGGGCGAAGAACCCGACCCTGCCGGTCGCCCTGCAGCTGCTGCAGGCCTCCTACTTCAAGGACTACTCACTGATCATGGCGGGCGTGGTCGTTGCCACCGTGCCACTGCTGATCCTGTTCGTCTTCGCCGGCCGCCAGCTGGTCTCCGGCATCATGCAAGGAGCTGTCAAGGGATGACCGCAATCACCTTCCCGCCCGGATTCCGCTGGGGCGTGGCTACCGCCGCCGCGCAGGTCGAGGGCGCCGCCCACGAGGATGGCAAGGGGGACTCCATCTGGGACGTCCTGTGCCGCCGCCCCGGCGCCATCGATGACGCCTCCAACATAGAGGTGGCCTGCGATCACTACCACCGGGTCGATGACGACGTCGCCCTCATCAAGGAGCTGGGATACCCTACCTACCGCTTCTCGGTGTCCTGGGCCCGGGTCATGCCCGACGGGCGCACAGTGAACGAGGAGGGCCTGGACTTCTATGCGCACCTAGTCGACGCCCTGCGCGCGGCCGGCATCGAGCCGTGGCTGACGCTGTACCACTGGGACCTGCCGCAGGCCCTGCAGGAGGAGGGCGGCTGGACCGCCCGCTCCACCGCCGAGGCCTTCGCCGACTACGCCCGGGCCGTGTACGCACGCCTGGGCGGCAAGGTGGACACCTGGACCACGCTGAATGAGCCCTGGTGCTCATCCTTCCTGTCCTACGCGGGCGCGGAGCACGCACCCGCGGTCAACGAGCCGGCACAGGCGGTGGCCGCGGCGCACCACCTCATGCTGGGGCACGGCCTGGCGGTGCGCGCGCTGCGGGAGGCCGCAGCCGCCGCGGGCCGCAGCCCCCGCATCGGCATCACGCTGAACTTCTCCCCCACTCACCCGGCTAGCCCGTCTAGCGTCGTCGACCGCGATGCCGCCCGCAGGGTGGACGGCACCCAGAACCGGCTGTTCCTGGAGGCGCTGATACACGGCAGCTACCCGGCCGACGTCGTGGCGGACATGGCTACCTGGGCGGACATCCACGACTGGGTGCGCGCGGGCGACATGGAGGCCATCAGCGAACCCATCGACGTGCTGGGGGTGAACTTCTACAACGGCCAGACCGTGGCCGGCCCCGAGCCGGGACGCATGTTCGGCGGGCCGGCGGCGGGGGCGGGGCCCTCACCGCATGTGGGCTCCGAGAACGTCAGTGCGGAGCCGCAGGACCTGCCGGTCACGGATATGGGTTGGCAGGTGGAGCCCCGCGACCTGTATGAGCTACTGCTGCGGCTGGACCGCGAGTACACCTCCACGGCCGGCCCTAACGCAGCCGGCATCCCGATTGTCATCACGGAGAACGGAGCCGCCTACCGCGATGAGCCCGACGCGCACGGGCGAGTCGAGGACCTGGACCGTCTGGCCTACATCCGTGACCACCTGATCGCCGTGCACGATGCCATCGCCGCCGGCGCCCGCGTGGAGGGGTACCTGGTGTGGTCGCTGCTGGACAACTTCGAGTGGGCCCGCGGCTACACCAAGCGCTTCGGTATCGTCCGGGTTGATTACAGCACACTCGCGCGAATCCCCAAGGCCTCGGCCGAGTGGTTCTCAGCGGTTGTACGCAACAACGGTTTTGAACTGGACTGACACGCGGACGGAGACACGCATGCGCTCATCGGAAAGGATCACGCTGGAGGATGTGGCCCGTGCCGCCGGCGTCTCTCGCGCCACCGCCTCGCGCGTGGTCCGCGGGGACACCGGTGTAACCGAGAAGAAGACCAAGGCTGTCAGGGCGGCGGTCGCCTCACTGGGGTACATCCCCAACTCTGCCGCCCGCGCCCTGGTCTCACGCCGCACCGGAACCGTCGCCGTCGTCATTCCTGAGCCGGATCAACTGATCTTCTCCGATCCCTTCCTGACTCGGACGGTCCAGGAGATCTCCCACCACCTGGACGCCGCGGATATCCAGCTGGTCATGGTCTTCGGGGATCAGGCCGGCCACGGCCGCCGCGCGGCGAAGTACCTGCGCAACGGTTCGGTCGATGGTGCGATCGTCATTTCCCACCACCGCTTCAGCGGGCAGGTGGAGGCCATCATGGGCGTGCAGCTACCGGTGGTGTTCATTGGGCGCCCCCTAGCCCACAACTCCCCCGCCTCGTGGGTGGACCTGGACAACGTCTCCGCCGGCAGGCTAGCCGCCGAGCACCTGCTGGACCGGGGCGTACAGCGCCCGGCGATTATTACCGGCCCGCTGGACATGGTGGCCGCTCACGACCGCCTCCGGGGCTTCCGCGAGGTGCTGGGCAGGGCAGGGATCGATCCGGTCCTGCGGGAGGGCGCCTTCACCGTCGAGTCGGGGCGCGCGGCCGGCGAGGCCCTGGCACCGCGGATCGAGTCGGGTGAGATCGACGGCGTCTTCGCGTGCTCCGACCAGATGGCCCTGGCGGCTCTGGCGGCGTGGCGGGAGCGGGGACTGCAGGTACCAGACGACGTCAAACTGGTCTCGTGCGACAACGGGCCGGATGCGGCCCTGGCCGACCCACCGCTGACTTCCGTGGACAACCCCACCGATGTCTTGGGCCGGGCCGCCACCGACATGCTGCGCGCAATCCTGGATGAGACCTGGGACGGGCAGCCGGTGCTCGTGCCGGCCCGGCTGGTGGTACGGCAGTCCTGCTGACAAGCCGGCTGGGGCTCGGGGTCGCGCAATTGCCACCACGCCACTAGATCCGCCCCGGGACAGCGCCGGGCCAGAGCCGGGACGAAGCACGGCCCACGCGTCCGAGTCCCGAGCCGCTGACCCGCCCCGTGTCTTGCACGACCTCGGGCCGTGTTCCACGACCTTGGTGTGCGTTGCACGACCACCCCGGGGTCGTGGAGTGCACACCAAGGTCGTGCAGTGTCGTGCAAAGCCATACCAGCCCCGACGCCGGAGGCCACCACCCGCACCGGCGACCCCTGTCGCGGTGCGGGGCCGAAAATGAGCGAAGCCCCCGGGACCTTGTGAGTCCCGAGGGCCATCGCCGTGGCTCCGACCGGCGTCGATCCGGTGACCTTTCGATTTTCAGTCGAACGCTCTACCAACTGAGCTACAGAGCCTAGAGGCGTGATCGCCCAGCCGTTTCCGACTGAGCGACCCGCGTCCGCGACCTCGACGGGACTTGAACCCGCGACCTCCGCCGTGACAGGGCGGCGCGCTAACCAACTGCGCCACGAGGCCAATATTCATCACTGTACGTGACTCGTACCCCCAACGGGATTCGAACCCGTGCTACCGCCGTGAAAGGGCGGGGTCCTAGGCCGCTAGACGATGGGGGCCCGGTTGCCCTTGGCGTCGTCGCGCCTCGAACCGGGATGTACGGTATTGGGCCGGACCGTCTCTGCGCAAATCTTCGGGGCGTGAGCCTGCTCACCAGCATTCGAGCAGGCGGCGCCGCACCACCGATACCGCCTCCGACGCCGACGCCGGAACGCGGAGTCGGCAGGCTTCCCTGCGGAATGCGGGCGCCCCTCTCCGCGGCACGTATGACGTGACGGCCCTTATGACGGCCCGCACGGCGCCCCCGTGGCAGGCTTCCGTACATGAGCCCGACGTACCTGTCCGAGACCGAGTTCGAAGCCGCCGTGGCGGACGCCCTGGAGATGATCCCGGAGGAACTCGCAACTCAGATGGACAACGTAGTGATGCTGGTCGAGGACGAGCCAGATCCGGAGATGCTCACCGACGCGGACTACGACGAAGACGGCAGGCCCACACTGCTGGGCCTGTACGAAGGCGTACCGCTGACCGAGCGCGACGCCGGCTGGTCCCTGGTCCTGCCCGACCGCATCCTCATCTTCCAAGGACCACTGCAACGCTGGTGCAGCTCACGCCAGGAACTGGTCGAGCAGGTGGCGGTGACGGTCATTCATGAGGTTGCCCACCACTTCGGCATCTCGGATACGCGCCTGCACGAGCTCGGCTGGGAGTAAAAACCGGCAGCCACGCGGGCACATGCGCTTCACTCCCACCGCTATTACATGTGACACTACCGTTATGACCACAGCCGCACCCGGGGACCCATCATCGCCCGAGGCACGCCATCTGAGCACCTCGTCAACGCCGCCTCGCCGCGAGACGCGCATGAGCCGCCGCCGCCCAGAGGGGCTGGTAGCCCACGGACCGGTGGGGGATCCGGTAATCACCGCCCGCAACCTGTCCAAGATCTTCGGCGACGAGCAGAGCGCCGTCACCGCCCTGGAGTCGGTGGACGCGCATCTGGCACACGGGCGCCTGACCGCCATCCTCGGCCCGTCCGGTGCCGGCAAGACCACCCTACTGCGCTGTCTGGCGGGCCTGGAGACACCCACCTCCGGAACTATCATCCTTGCCGGCGAGGAGATCTCCCTGCTCAACCAACGACGCCTGACCCAACTGCGCCGCGAGCGGATCGGACTGATCTTCGAGTCCCAGAACCTCGTCCCCTCCCTGAGCGTCGTAGAGAACATCACCCTGCCACTCACCCTGGCCCGACGGCAGGTTGAGACGGCGCGCCTGGACCGGATCGTCGACGTCGCCGGCCTGCGTGGCCGCCTCGATTACGGCGTCGGCGAGCTGACCCCGGAACTGGCGCAGCGCGTGGCCTGCGCCCGCGCGCTCCTCGGCGCCCCCGCGGTAGTGCTCGCCGACGAGCCGACCGGAGCCCTCGGCTCGGCGGCCGCGATGCAGGTACTGCGCATTCTGCGTACTGCGGTCGACGAGCTGGAGCAGAGCGTCGTCGTCGCCACCCACGACGCCGAGGTTGCCGCCCAGGCGGATACGGTCCTGTTCCTGCACGACGGCAATGTCGTAGCCGAGATGAACCAGCCCGACCGGGATCGGCTCCTGGACGCGCTGCACGACCTGGGTGACCCGTCCCGTGCTGGAATCGGCGTCGGCGGGGGTGAGCGGGAGGTCTCGCAGGTAGAGGAGGCCTGGGCGCAGCCACTCAGCGCGCGCAGGCCCGCCCGTTCCCGCGGCGACCGTCCCCGCGACTGGGAGGACACCGGCGAGCGGTCCCGCCCCGGGCGGAACGCACGCACCTACGACGCGGCCCCCCACGACTGGGATGATCCGGGCGAGCGCCGGGGCGGAGGCGGGCGCCGCCCGAGCCGCTCCACCGACACGGGCGGCACTGACAACGCCGACCGCAACAACCCCTGGGGCTACCAGTGATTCGCGTGGTCTGGCGCGGCGTGCGCATGGGACCGGGCCCCTCACTTCTGCTCGCGGTGGTCGCCGCCGCAGCGACGGTCTGCATGGCCGGCGCCTTCACCGTGGCGGCGGGCGGTCACGGCACCGGGGCCCCGGCGCTCGGCGAGGCCGGGACGCAGCTCGGCGCATATGCCCGCGCCCTGGTCCTGCTGTTCGCAATCCTGATAGGGCTGGCGGTAGCGCTGGTCATAGCCGCGACGTTCAGCAGTAGCCTGCGGCGACGCGCCGGGGCGCTTGCGCTTCTCAAGGCGAATGGGGTGTCCACGCCGATGCTGCTGGGGGCGGTAGTCGCCCAGGCGCTCACCATCGGGTTGCTGGGCGGCGCGCTCGGGCTGCTCGCCGGCTTGGGGGCATCGCGGCTGCCCTCCGCTGAGATCCCGTCGGTTCTCACCGTGCCCTGGGACTCCGATGAGGCGCTGCTGCCGCTGGAGCTGGCCATCGGCGCCACCCTGCTGGCAACGCTGGTCGGCGCCCTGCCTGCTGCCCTGCACGCGGCCGGCCTCCCGGCGGGGCCGGCACCATCCCCGCTCCCGGCTGCGCCGCGGCAGGCGGACCTGCCCGGAGTCGGCGGCATCGGCGGCATCGCACTCCTGGCCATCGGTGCTGTCGGCACCGGGGTCGCCTGGCGCATGGACACCCTGCCCCACCGCGTCGGCATACTGGGCCTCGCTGCCGGGGCGCTGCTCACCGGCCTACTGGTGGGCCTGCCTACTCTGCTGCAGCCCCTGGTAGCCCTACTGGGCCTGCCGGCGCGCCCGGGTTCCAGCGGCCGGCTGGCACTGCGCCACCTGGCGGCCGATCCACACGGCGCGGCAGCCATCGCGGTGGCCCCGATGCTCGCCGCCATGGCGGCGAGCGCGGGCGCAACCCTGGCAGTCTCGCTGCGCGCCGCCCTCGCGCACGGCACCGCGGAGGGGCTCTCCCCGGAACCGGTGACCGCGCAGCTGGAGGCGCTGCCAACGCTCATGGCGGGCGCGAGCGCGCTCAGCGGCCTGTGTGCAGCGGCGGCCCTGGCGGCAGGGACCCGCGCGCGCACGGGCGAGGGTGCGCTCATGCTGGCGCTCGGACAGAGCCGCGGCCAGCGCGCCGCGCAGCTTCTGTGCGAGTTCGTACTCGCTACTGCCGCAGGAATCGTGCTGGGTGCGGCGGTCGGCCTGCTCCTGGCCGGGGCCACCGAGGACGTGCTGACCGGACTGGGCGGTGGCGCGCCCGCCATCCCTGGTCGGCAGCTGGCGCTGCTACTGGCGCTCGGCTGCGGCGTCGGCATACTGTCCGCAGCGGTTATTGCTGTTATCCCCACGGGCAGGCGGGCAGGCGCCTCTGCACCGGGGGCGACGCCGGAGCCGAGCTGGTGAGGCCGCACCGCAAGTCGTGTCGGCCACACAACCTCGCGGGGCACCTGCATAACCCCGCCCGATTCCGTTACGATGCAATTACATGCCCGTTTAGCCTCTGCGACGAGGCGGGTGGCCTCCACCCGCTCCCGCCGCATCCAGCCCCGGGCAGCAAAGGCCCCGCCCGCACCTGTTGAGGAATGCCATGGCGAAGACAACCATCTTCATCTTCCACCCCGATCTCAGCCAGTCCACCATCAACCTGCGCCTGGCGCAGGCGGCGGAGGGCCTGGAGGGAGTCGAGATCCGAGACATGTACGCGCTGTACCCCGACTTCAACTTCGATGTCGAGGCCGAGCAGGACTTGCTGGAGCGCACGGATCGAATCGTGCTGCAGTTCCCGATTCAGTGGTACTCCAGTCCGCCTTTGCTGAAGAAGTGGGAGGACGACGTCCTGACGTGGGGCTGGGCCTACGGCACCAACGGGGACGCCCTGCAGGGCAAGGAGCTGCTTCTGGCCGTGTCCGCCGGTGCGGTGGCGGCCCACTATCGGCGCTTCGACACCCGCCGCTCGGTCACCGATGTGCTGTTCCGGCGGCGCCGCCGCGACCGTGACGCCGCCTCCTCCGGCTACACCATGAACGACGTGCTGCGCCCCTTCCAGGCCACCAGCGTGATCATTGGCACCGAGTACCTCGAGCCCTTCGTCACCCCGGGGGCGACGACGATGCACACGGCGGACCTGGAGGCGCGCGCCAAGGCCTACGCCCGCTATGTGACTTCGCGCAAGCTGCGCGTACTGGACACCTACCAGTAGCACCTTCCGCAGCACCGCCGGTACCCCCACCGGAGGCGGGTATCCCGCCCGTCTCATGCCCGGCGTCGGGGCGGTGGGGCGCCGGGGCGGTGGGTCGGCATTTCAGGTGCCGTTTCAGCCTATTCCCCATTGGGAGGCGTCTCTTCCCACATGGGACTACGGCGCCCGGGAGCCCGTGGGCGGCTAACCTCATGCCACGATGCCTCAACCCCGTTCCTTCCGCGCCGCCGCCCGGCGGCTCCTGCCGCAACCGAATGCCCCGCTCCCCCAGCCCCCCTCAGGCATTACTCCGGGGCGGCTGTTGCGCTGGCTGCTACGGCGCGCCGCCGCCCCGCTGACCGTCGCCACCTTGGCGGCGATCATCTCCAGCATCATTCAGGCGATTGTGCCCTCATTCCTGGGCGCCGCCTTGGACGCCGGCATTGAGCATGGCCTGAACCCCAGGGTCTGGGCGATCGCGCTCACGCTGCTGGGGCTGTTCATCGTGTACGCGGTGGGTGACACGATGTTGTCTTACTTCCGCATCCACGCGTGGATGCGGATCAACTTCGACATCGGCCGCCTGGTCGGCCGCCAGGTGTCCACCACCGGCGCCGGCCTGACCCGACAGGTGTCCTCCGGGGAGGTCGCCTCGATTGTCGCCTCGGATGCGCAGTACATCGGTAATTTTGCCGAGCGGCTTCCAGAGCTGATCGGATCGGCCTGCGCCTTCCTGGTGGTCGCCGCAGTGATGCTGAGCACGTCGGTGCGGCTGGGTGTGATCGTGCTGGTGGGGATGCCGCTGGTGGCATGGGCGGTTACTCCCGTCATCCGGCCGCTGCAGCGGCGCCAGTCGGTGCAGCGCGAGGCCCAGTCGGCACTTACCACGATCACCACGGACACGGTTGCCGGGCTGCGGATTCTGCGCGGGATCGGCGGGGAGGACGTGTTCGCGCGCCGCTACCAGGAGGCCTCGCAGGAGTTGCGGCGCCGCGGTGTGGCCGTGGCCGGAACCCAGTCGGTGCTGATGAGCCTGCAGGTGCTGCTGCCAGGGCTGTTCGTCGCCGTCGTCGTCTGGGCGGCAGCCCGGATGGCGATCACGGGGGCGATCACCGCCGGCGAGCTGGTGACCTTCTACGGTTATACCGCCTACCTGTCCTGGCCCCTGATGGTCTTCTCCTACTCGGTGCAGGACTACACGCGCGCCCTGGTGGGGGTGCGGCGCCTAGCCCGCCTGCTTGTGGTCAGGCCCGAGGCCGGCACGGTTGAGGAGCGGCTGGTCCTCGATCCGGCCCGCCCGGAGCGGATCGCCGGCGACCTGTTGGACTCCGGCTCCGGCGTGCGCGTGGCCGCGGGGCGCATGACCGCGCTCGTGGCGGCGGATCCGGACGTATCCGCCGAGCTGGCCGTTCGCCTGGGCCGCTTCGACGACGCCGCTCCGGCCGTCACGCTCGCCGGCCGCCCGCTGACGGAACTTCCCCTGGCGCAGGTGCGCGCCTCCGTCGTGGTCTCCGGGGCCACGGCGCAACTGTTCACCGGGACCCTGCGTGAGGCTTTGGACGCGCGCGGAGCCGCCTCCCCCGTGCCGGTAGATGTTGCTGCCCTGGTGGCTGCGGAGCGCGATCGGGTTGGGGTGGCAGACGTAGACCAGAACGTGCACGCAGCGGTGACGCATGTGGACGGCGATGAGCGGCTGCTCGCCGCCTTGGAGGTGGCTGACGCCCACGACGTCCTGTCCTCGCTGGACCTGGGCCTGGCGGGCATGATCACCGAGCGCGGCAGGTCATTGTCCGGTGGTCAGCGCCAGCGCGTCGCCCTGGCTCGGGCACTGCTTACGCAGGCGCCCACACTGGTGCTGGTTGAGCCGACCAGTGCGCTGGACTCGCATACGGAGGCCCGCGTGGCACGTCGCCTGCGCGACGCCCGGTCCGGTAGCACCACAGTCATCACAACCGCCTCGCCCTTGGTTCTAGAGGCCTGCGACGAGGTCGTCTTCCTCGATCACGCCGGCCGCGAGCGCCTACGCGCCCCGCACCGGGAGCTGCTCGCCCGTGCGCGCGCCGGCGAGCCGGACGCTGTCGCCTACCGGGGAGTCGTAGCCCGCGCGATAGGACAGGACGCGGGCACGGCGCAGTTCCAGCAGGACGCCGTCGTCCCCACCGAGGAGGTGAAGCCCTGATGGCACTGCCCGTAGCCCCCGGCAAGGTGGCCATGCGCAAGACCTTCGGCATCATGGCCGCCTACCGCATGCGATTCGTGTGGGTGCTGGTGCTGCAGATAGCCGCGGTGCTGGCCACCCTGGTAGCCCCACAGCTGCTGGGTCGGCTGGTGACCCGCGTGTCTGCGGGTACCGCCACGGTCGATTATGTGGACAAGATCGTCCTGGTGATCGTGCTGGTCACACTCGTCGGGGCGCTGATCAACCGCTTTGCGCAGATGCGTGCGCGCACCCTCGGGGAGTCCGTGTTCGCGGACCTGCGCGAGCGCATGATGAACCGGGTGGTGCACCTGCCGCTGTCAGCCGTCGAGTCCGCGGGCACCGGCGACCTGGTGGGTCGCACCACTAATGACGTTTCCCGCATCGAGTTCCTGGTGCGGGTGGGCGTGCCCCAGATCATGGTTTGCACGGTGACGATTGTCTTCACTATCGCCGCGGCGGCGGTGTCCAATCCGCTGCTGGCGGCAGGGCTGCTGGTGGTGGGCCCGCCGGTGTGGGCGATGATGCGCTGGTACCTGCCGATCTCGGTGCCCGCCTACCGTGCCGGCTCAGCCGCCGATGCGCGGGTGAATGGCGTCGTCTCGGAGACGGTGGACCATGTGTTCACGGTTGACGCGCTGGGGATAGGGCGTCGGCGGGAGGAGGTCATCGCCGCGTCAGTCGCGGAGGCCTGGAGCCTGGAGAAGTTCACTGCCTGGCTGCGGGTGCGCCTGTACCTGGTGCTGGATGTGGCGTGGCGGGCCCCGGTGGTGGTGATTCTGCTGTGGGGAGGTTTTCTGGCGTCTCGCGGGTGGGTGAGCCTAGGTGCTATCACCACGGTGACCTTGTACGCCATGGAGCTGCGCAAGCCGATTGGCCAGCTGATGTACTGGATTGACCAGGTGCAGGTGTCCCAGGCCTCGCTCACGCGCATCCTGGGCGTGGAGGAGGTGCCGGACGACCGCACCCCCACCGGGGCCGTCCCTGCCGACACGCACATGCGTCTACGTGACGTCCGCTTCGCCTACCGGGAGGGCCTGGAGGTGCTCCACGGGATCGACCTGGACCTGGTGCCTGGTGAGCGGCTCGCCGTCGTCGGCCCGTCCGGGTCGGGCAAGTCGACGCTGGGGCGCATGCTGGCCGGCATCAACCCACCCACATCCGGTTCCGTGACGGTTGGTGGCGTACCGCTGACGGATCTGCCTGAAACGGAGCTGCGTAGGCACGTGGCGCTGGTCACGCAGGAGCAGCACGTGTTCGCCGGGACGATCGCCGACAACGTGCGCCTGGGCCGCCCGGAGGCCGACGACGCGACCATCGCCAACGCGATCGCCGCTATCGGTGCGCGCAAGTGGGTGGACGAGCTGCCCGATGGCATGCACACGCTGGTCGGTTCGGGGAACTTGACGCTTACGCCGGCGCAAGCGCAGGAGGTGGCGCTGGCACGACTGGTGCTGCTGGATCCGCACACACTGATCCTGGACGAGGCGACGTCGTTGCTCGACCCGCACGCGGCTCGGACCCTGGAGAGGACACTGTCGACGGCGCTGGCCGGGCGCACGGTGATCGAGGTGGCGCACCGCCTGTACACGGCTCAGGACGCGGATCGGGTCGCGGTGATGCTGGAGGGTCGCATCGTGGAGCTGGGTACGCATGACGAGTTGGTCGCCCTCGGCGGAGAGTATGCGAGCTTGTGGGAGGCCTGGAGCCAAGAGTAGGCCCGTCAAACGGGCGGCAATGATTGCGTCAGGCCGTCCCCTCACCTTGGTGTCAGTGCTGGGCTGCGCCAGCGCCCCACGAGTGAATCAGCCACCTAGACGGGGCCAGTCAGGTGCCGCTCAGGCCTGGCATGTGAGATTCTGTTCCGAGCAACGGGAACGGCGGGTCCGCCGCCCCGCGCCGTTACATCCGCCAGGCACAAGAAGGTCGGTTCCATGAGCCAGCAGCCCAACCAGCCCCCGTCGGCACCGCCACGGCAAGACTCTGCAGCGGCAACGCCGACGCTCAGCGAGCTAGTCAACCGGATCTCGGAGAACATCTCCGCACTGGTGCACGGGGAGATCGACCTGGCCAAGGCCAAGGGCAAGCGCATGGCCACCACCATGGGGGTGGGCGGTGCGCTGCTGGCCGTCGGCGGAGTCATCGCCATGTACGGGGTCGGCTTCCTGCTGAGTACCTTCGTCGAGCTCCTCGCCCTGGCTCTGCCGCTATGGGCGGCCAAGCTCATCGTTGCAGCCGTGCTGCTGATCGTGGCCGCCATCGCCGCACTAATCGGCGCCAAGCGCCTCCAGGCCGCCAGGGCAGACATCCCCGATCCTAAGGGGGCCCTCGAGCGCGACCTCAACTCCGTCAAGTCCGCCGCGTCCGCCGGCTTCGAGAAGGGCAACCAGCAGTGAGTGAGAAGAAACCATCCCCCGCGGACCCCACGCCGGAGGAGATTGAGGCCCGCCTCGTAGCCTTGCGCGCCTCGGTGGTGGAGGACGTCGAGGAGCTCGCTCTCCGGCTGGCTCCCGGCACCCTCAAGACCGTGGCGCGCACCACCGCCGCAGCCACGATGACGGACCTGCGCGACCGCGCCCAGTCTGCCGCCGCCGATCTCAAGGCGCGTGCCCGCGGGCAAGAAGCACCCCTGCCGCTCGCCAGTACGCCCAAGGCCGACAGCGCGTCACTGCTTGATCGGGCGCAAAGGCTGTTCGCCGATGCCCGCGACGGCGATCCGCAGGCGCTGGCAATTGTTACCGGCGCGGCCGCAGCGCTGGCGGGCCTGAGCGCCTTCGCCCTGGTCAAGGCGCTGCGGCGCTAGCCGGTCCCGGGGCAACGGCTCGCTGCACGACGCCGCCCGCGACCGGCGTCCTGCCCCGTGCCGCGTCATCGGTGGCTTCATCCGTGGGCCTTACCACGCCCGACGTGCTGCCACCGGAATGGTGTTCCGGCGCGGCAACGTTGTACGGTTGCCCCACGACACATTTGCCCAATTGATGCGCGCCCTTGGCGCGCCCAGAGACACGTTGGAGGGGGTCGAGCCTATGGGGCGCGGCCGTCAGAAGGCCAAGGCGACCAAGGTCGCCCGCAAGCTCAAGTACTTCAGCCCGGAGACGGACTACGCGGCGCTCGAACGCGAGCTCGCCACGGCGTCTTCCGCGGCATCCCCCGACACTCAAACCGACGAGGACATGTACGAGGAGCTGGCCGCCAAATACGGCGTCAACGACGACTGGGACGACGAGGCCGAGGACGCCTGACCCGGGCTTCACTCCGTGAGCCCGGGGAGTCGTCGACGCCGGGTACATCTGCGGCACGTCGGCGCGGCTGCACCGGTGGTCGTCCTTGCCCGGCGGTGAGGCAGTTACACCCGCCCCGCCCTGCGCCTACGCTCTCCGGTGCGCTCGGATGCCGCTCAGGCGACCCGGTAGCTCCCGTGCAGGTCAACGCTGCCGCCGTCAACGCCCTTGGTGCCGGAAACCAGTCGGCCCCGCGGCGCGTAGTCGGCGGCGTCACTGACGCTGCCCAGCACCCAGGCGGGCATGCCTGCAGCCTCGGCCCCGCGCAGAACATCCCCAACGGCGTCGGCGGCCACCACGGCGACCATGCCGACCCCCAGGTTGAGGGTGCTCTCGAGGTCGTCCCACGGGACCGCGCCTAGTCGGCGCACGACGTCGAACACCGCGGGCACCACCCAGGTGCCGCGATCGACGTCGGCCACCGTCCCGGCGGGCAGCACACGAGCCAGATTCGCCCCTAGGCCGCCGCCGGTGACATGGGACAGGGCATGAATGCGCAGCCGCTCCGGATCGGCCGCGACGGGGTCCACCTGCTCAATCAGGTCAAGCAGCATGCGCGTGTACAGCCGGGTCGGCTCCAGCAGCTCCTCACCAAGCGTGCGGCCGAACTCGGGCACCTCACGCTCCAGGGACCAGCCCGCCTGGTCAACCACGCGTCGCACCAGCGAGTAGCCATTGGAGTGCAGGCCGGAGGCAGCCAGGGCCACAAGCACGTCCCCGGGACGCACCCGCTGCGCGCCGAGCGCCCGGTCGGCCTCAACCACGCCGGTGGCCGCACCGGCGACGTCGTAGTCGTCCGCCCCCATCAGCCCGGGGTGCTCGGCGGTCTCCCCGCCCAGAAGCGGCGTACCGACGGCGGCGCAGGCCTGCGCGACGCCGCGCACGATGTCTGCAATGCGCTGCGGGACCACCTTGCCGCAGGCAATGTAGTCGGTCATGAGCAGGGGGCGGGCACCGACCACCACAATGTCGTCAATGACCATGCCCACCAGGTCCTGCCCGATGGTGTCGTGCACGTCGAGCGCCTGCGCGATAGCGATCTTGGTGCCCACGCCGTCGGTGGAGGTCGCCAGCAGCGGGCGGCGGAAGGCACGCAGTTCCGAGACATCGATCATCCCGGCGAAACCGCCCACTCCTCCGACTACGGCGGGGGTCATGGTGGCGGCAACCGAGGCCTTCATCAGCTCCACCGCCCGGTCTCCCGCCGCCGTGTCTACGCCGGCAGCGGCGTAAGTGATCGGGGCGGCGGAGGCGTCGGCGGGGGGTGTGCTCTGACTCATCGGGCGGGTCCTTCCGGTGCGGGGTCGGTGAGTGCAGCAGCATGCGGCGGAGAACCTGCTGCCGCGGGTGAGGCTGCCGCGGCGTCGGCCGGGTTCCGGTGGGGACTGCCGGCGCTCAGGTCCGGGCGCGTCACCCGCCGCAAAACGGGGGCTCCTCCGGTTCCTGCACCATTGCGGCGCCGGTAGACGCCGGGGACACGCGTAGCCGCCGGGGCGCCGGCAACAGCCCCCTGCACAGGCGGAGCGATCGGGTAGTCACCGGTGAAGCAGGCGGTGCACAGGGACTCGGCATCCTGCCCCGAGGCGGCGACCATGCCATCCACGGAGAGGTAGCCGAGGGAATCGGCACCGATGGAGTCACGGATCTCCTCCACACTCATACCCGTGGCGATCAGCTCGGCGCGGGTGGCGAAGTCGATGCCGTAGTAGCACGGCCACAGCACCGGCGGGGAGGAGATGCGCACATGCACCTGCGCGGCGCCGGCCTCCCGCAGCATGCGCACCAGGGCGCGCTGGGTGTTGCCGCGCACGATCGAGTCATCGACTACCACCAGGCGCTTGCCGGCGATGACCTCCCGCACCGGGTTGAGCTTCAGACGAATACCAAGCTGGCGCAGGGTCTGGGTGGGCTGGATGAAGGTGCGGCCCACGTAGGTGTTCTTCACCAGGCCCTGCCCGTAGGGAATGCCGGAGGCCTGGGCGTAGCCGATGGCGGCCGGAGTACCGGACTCGGGGGTGGCGATCACCAGGTCGGCGTCGACCGGGTGCTCGCGGGCCAGGGCCGCCCCCATGGCGTTGCGGGTGGCGATCACCGAAGTGCCGGCGATGCGCGTGTCCGGGCGGGCCAGGTAGACGTACTCGAACACGCAGCCGGCCCGGCGGGGGGTGGCGAAGTGGGAGGAGCGCACGCCGTCGGCGTCGATCTCGATCAGCTCCCCGGGCTCAATCTCCCTGACGAACGTGGCCCCGACGATGTCCAGGGCGGCGCTCTCGGAGGCGACCACCCAGCCGCGCTGCAGGCGACCGAGTACAAGGGGACGCACGCCGTACGGGTCCCGGGCGGCGTACAGGGTGTGCTCGTCCATGAACACCAGGGAGAACGCTCCCCGCAACAGCGGCAGCACGCGCCGGGCCGTGGCCGAGATGCTCAGCGGCGGGGCGGCGTCGGCGTCGGCCACCGGGAGGTACAGGGAGGAGTCGGCGTCGACGGCGTCATAGTCCCAGGCATCCAGGTGCCCGCGCTGGGAGACCAGCTCCATCAGGGCGGCGATGACGGCGGTGTCCGTGGAGGAGCCGCGGCCGAGTTCGCCGGTGAGGTCCTCCCCGCTGGTGCGGTGCACCGCCTCCATGAGCTCGCGGGTGTTGGTGAGATTGCCGTTGTGAGTCAGTGCCAGCGTGGAGCCTGCCACCGGCCCCAGCATCGGCTGGGCGTTCTCCCAGGTGCCCGCGCCCTGGGTAGCGTAGCGGACGTGCCCGACGGCGAGATGGCCGGTGAGACTGGACAGGGCGCCGTCGTCGAACACTTGGGACACGAGGCCGAGGTCCTTGTATACCAGGATGTTGCTGCCGTCGGTGGACGCGATGCCGGCGGCCTCCTGGCCGCGGTGCTGGAGGGCATACAGGCCGAAGTAGGTCAGGCGGGATGCGTCCTCGCCCGGAGCCCACACACCGAAGACGCCGCACTCCTCGTTCACCTCCTCCCCGGAGGCGAGCGGCGGATCGGGGCGTCGGCGGGCGAGCGCTTCACCGGAGTGCGGGGTGGTCCGGCCGGGGTCACCAAAGCTCACGCCCGCATTCTGTCACACGGCCTGCACCCCTCACCGAAACCGGCACTTGTTACGCGCCGAAACCGGCACTTGTTACGCGCCGAGACTGGCACCAACGCGTCGAGGCCGGCCATATATACCGACCTCGGCACGTAACTACTCCCGACCTCGGCGGCGGGAGGTCAGCAGGGCGCCACCGCCCATAAGGCCGAGGGCGAGCGCACCCAGGGCGAGCGGCACGCCGGTACGGGCCAGCGCCCCACGCGTGCCGCTCCCAGTAGCTGAGCCCGGAGCCGCTCGCGTGGTTCCCACCGCCGACGCCACGGGGGTCGGCCCTGCCAGGGCGCCGGCCGACTCGCCCACCGTGGCCGCCGCGCTGGGCGCCACCGCCGGGCTCGGCGTCGCCGTCGGCTCCGGAGAGCCCGGGAGCACGACCTCAGCGGCGACGGCAAGCGTCTCGCTGGAGCCGTCGGCGCCCGTAACGGAGAAGGAGACAACCGCGCATGTCGCGCTCACGCCGTCTACCGTGCACGCCTGGGTGGCGGCGCCGTCGGGGAGCGTAAAGGTCAGCGTGGCCTGGCCGGTTTCGGGCAGGCCCGGCGTGACCGTCTGGTCGACATCGCTCGTGGAGACTGTCCGGACGCTGCCGTCGGCCATGGTGACGGTGGCGGCGACGGAGACGGCGGCATCGCCCCTGCCCTGCTCGGCGGTTGCCGAGTAGCTGAGCCCGGTGAAGCGGGCCGTCACCGCTTCGCCGTCGATAGCGATGGAGGAGCCGACCTGGTGCTTGCGGTAGGAGGCGGTGGCCGGGTTGATCCGCATCAGGTACTCGGAGGTGACCGTGCGGTCGAGGATGCCGGTGTTGATCATCGTCTTCTCACCCAGCGTGGTGAAGTTGTCGCCGCCCGCGAGGAGGAAGGTGTTGGAGGCGACGGCGACGCTCGCTGCGTCGTCGAGCAGCTCGCCGTCGATGTAGACGGCGTCGATGACCCGCGAGCGCGCATCGGCGATGGCACCTGCGAGGCCCGCACTGAGCGCACCCCGCTCCTCCTCGGAAGCGGTGGAGATCTGCGTGAAGTAGTCCTCGAGCTGGTCGGCGGCGTCCTGGTCGAGGTAGACCGCCACGTTGTCAGAGGTTCCGAGCATGAGTGCTGCACGCGTGGTCGTCGGTTGGAACTGCTCGGCGAGCACCTGCTTTACCTGCGCGCCCGTGTAGGTGGCGTAGGCCATCTCGTTGCCGAAGGGCTGCACCGTGTAGGCCTGGCCCGAGGTGAGTTCACCCGCAAGGTAGTCGGCGCGCACACCGCCGGGGTTCATCAGCCCGATCGAGTAGTCGGCGTCCGGCTGGATGTCCGTGGACAGCCAGGAGGCGAAGGATGTGGCAATGAGGTTGGAGGCGGTGGACTCGGTGGAGCGGTTGGCCCCGTAGTCCGTGCCGGTGTCGGTGCCGCGGAGGAAGCTCGACCCCAGGGTGGTGATGACCTCGTTGCCCGCGGCCTCGGAGTCCGTCTTCGCCTGCGCGACGATCCCGGCCACGCCGTAGGCGTCGGTGGTGCAGTCGGAGTCCGCCAGGTCGAGGTTGCGGGCGGTGGCGGCGGTGACGGCCTTCGTGCCGTCGGCGGATGTGGTCACCGTCAGGGAGATCTCGCCGAGCTTGAGGCCGTAGTGGTCGGGCTGGACGACGGCGATGTCCGTGCCGTCAGTCGACTTCACAACCTCGGCGAAGGGCACGTGGGTGTGGCCGGCGACGACGGCGTCGACGGCGCCGTTGAACTGGTTGCCGTAGATGGCGGCGTCCTCGTGGGCCAGGACCACGACCACGTCGGCCTCCCCGTTGGCGGCGTCGCCGTCCTTCAGTGCGGTGGCGCGCGTGTTGGCCGTGGCGGTCGCATCGGACACCGTGAGGCCCTCAAGCGCGGACTTGGACACCAGACTGGGCAGCTCCTCTGTGACGACACCGATGAAGCCGACCGTGACGCCATCGACCTCGGTGATCCAGGTACCGTTGCCGGAGCCCTCGGCGGCCAGGGCGGCGTTGCCGGTGACGTTGGCGGACAGGATCGGGGCGTTGAAGGCGGGTAGGAGCCGGTCGGCGAGGTCGGTGATGCCCTTGTCGAACTCGTGGTTGCCGGCGCTGGTGACATCCAGGCCGATGGCGTTGAGGACGTCGATGGTGGGCTGGTCGTCGAGGATCGAGGAGATGTAGGCGCTGCCGCCAACGTTGTCTCCGTTGGAGACGAAGAGCGTGCTGGGGTTGCGGGCGCGGGCGGCGGCTACCTCGCAGGCCAGAGTGACCGCGCCGGGCTCATCGCTCGTGGTCTCGATGTGGCCGTGCAGGTCGGTGATGCCGAGGATATTGAGCGTGGTGGTTGCGTCTGCGGGATCCGCGGCCGCGGCCGGGGTAACGAGTGCCGGCGTGACGAGGGTTAGGGCCAGGGCCGCGGTGAAGGCGGCGAGGCGACGGTATAGGTGTGGCATGACCAGTCTCGGGAGGTTAGTGGGGACGGAAGACCCGCCAAGTGTAGGGCACTTCACACCGTCGCGGGGCCGGCAGCCATGCTTCGAGACCGTCCGGGAGGTGTGAATGCCCGGCTTGAGGAAGTGGCGAGCGCCTGGCGAAGGCCGCCGTCTAGCGGGCGGATCCCGGCGGGCGCCGAGGTGTGGGTCGCACTCTTCCTTGAGTGTCGGCAGCTCCAGGCGGAACCCTGCCGCTACCCGCCGAATCCGTAGCAAAGAATCCTGCGCCGTCGGCGCCGCGCTCGCGCCGATACCCCCAGCAACGTGCCGAGGCCGGCCATATCGACCGACCTCGGCACGTAACTTCTACCGATCTCGGTGGTTATAGCAACCGATCTCGGTGGTGGGCGGGGATCAGGCGGCGGCGGCTTCCGCCACGAGCTTGCGGGCCCGCGCCTGCTTGAGGATGAGCACACCGATGGCGGTGACAACCGTTCCCGCGATGATCGAGATGAAGAACCCGAGCAGGTTATCGATCGCGAAGAACACGAAGATGCCGCCGTGCGGGGCGCGCGAGCCCACGTGCAGCGCCATGGACAGGGCGCCGGTGACGGCGCCGCCCAGCATCGACGGCGGGATGATGCGCAGCGGGTCCGCGGCGGCGAAGGGGATGGCGCCCTCGGAGATGAAGGACGCCCCGAGCAGCCAGGCGGCCCGCCCATTGTCCCGCTCGACGTCGGTGAACAGACCCGGACGCACCGTAGTGGCCAGGGCCAGAGCCAGCGGCGGGACCATACCCGCGGCCATCACGGCGGCCATGATCTCGTAGGAGGCGGCAGTGGCCGCCGACAGGCCGGCCGTGGCGAACAGGTAGGCGGCCTTGTTGACCGGGCCACCCAGGTCGAAGCACATCATCAGGCCGAGGATCACGCCCAGGAGGACGGCCGAGCCGGAGCCGGCCATGGAGGTCAGCGAGTTGCTGAGCCAGTTCATCAGCGCGGCCAGCGGGTTGCCGAGCACCATGTACATCAGGGAGCCGACCACCAGGGTGGTGCACAGCGGGATGATCACCACCGGCATCAGGCTGCGCAGCCAGCGGGGCACGTCCAGCCCCGCCAGCCAGGCCGCCATGTAGCCGGCGAGCAGGCCGCCGATCAGACCGCCGATGAAGCCGGCGCCGATGGCCACCGACAGCGCGCCCATGGCGAAGCCGGGGGCGATGCCGGGGCGTCCGGCCAGGCCGAAGGCCGTGTACCCGGCCAGGGCCGGCACCAGGAAGTTCATGGCGGTGGAGCCGAGCATGAAGAAGACCGCGCCGATGTAGGCCATCAGCGGCGAGCCGCCCAGTGCGTTGGGGGCGGCCAGGTCCGGGTTGGCCAGGTCGGGCAGGTTCCACAGGCTGGAGTCGGTGACGATGTTGGCGGCGTTGTTCGTGATGTCGTAGCCGCCGAAGAGGAAGCCCAGGGCGGTGAGCAGACCGCCCGCGGCCACGAAGGGGATCATGTAGGACACGCCGGTCATCACCGAGCGCTGCAGGCGGCGCGCCCAGTGGACGTGCTCCTCCTCGCTCTCGGACTCGCCCCCCGCGGCAGCGGTCACGCGCTTGGCGCCCGGGTCGTCAATGGCGGCCAGGGCCTGGTCCACCAGCGAGCCGGCGTCATTGACGGCGGCCTTCACGCCGACGTCGATGACGGGCTTGCCGGCGAAGCGCTCCAGTCCCTTCACCGGCAGGTCGTGGGCGAAGATCACGGCGTCGGCAGCCTGGATGAGCTCGGCGTCGAGCCAGTCGATCTTGCCCGAGCCCTGGCCCTCGATGCGCACGGTGACGCCACGTTCCTTGCCGGCCTGCTCGAGCGCCTCGGCGGCCATGAAGGTGTGGGCGATACCGGTGGGGCAGGAGGAGACACCGACGATCACGCGGCCCGTGTCCGCGGCTGCGCCCGACTCCCCCGCGGCCGGCGCGCCCGCGGAGGCCGCGGCGCCGCCGTCGAGCAGCTCGGGCTGGACCTGCTCGGTGACCAGGCGGGCGACGTCCTCGGGGGTGGCGGCGGCGCGCAGGGCGTCGGTGAACTCGGACTTCATCAGGCCGCGAGCCAGCTTGGCCAGCAGCTGCAGGTGGAAGTCGTCGGCGCCGGCGGGCGCGGCGATCATGAACACGAGGTCGGCGCCCTGCCCATCGGCGGCGCCGAAGTCAACGGGCTCGGTCAGGCGGGCGAAGCCGAGCGAGGGGGCCAGCACATGCGGGCTGCGGCAGTGCGGGATGGCGATGCCGCCGGGGATGCCGGTGGGCGCCGTGGCCTCGCGGGCCAGCGCGTCGGCGGCGAGCCCCTCGTTGGTGTCGGCGCGGCCGGCGGCCGCTACGACATCCGCCAGGTAGTTGATGACTGCCTGCTTGTCAGCGCCCGCAGGCGCGTCCAGGCGGACGAGTTCTGGGACGATCAGCGGCGTGTTCGCTGAATTGGTGGGTTGGGACATGGTGTTTTCCTTGCTGTCTCCTGAGAGTGCCGCTCCGCCGCTGCGGGGCGGGTTGGGGTCGGATGCGCAAGCCGGCGGCTCACGCAGGACTGGTAGTTGCGTGCGGGTCTATCGGTTCGATTCGGGGCCTGTCACAGTGGGGCAACCACTGCCGCCTGGTCGGGCAGGTGATCCGGTCCGGGCAGCGTGGTTCCGGGCAGTCCGGCAGCGGCGGAGCCGTATGCCATGGCGGCGGCCAGGCGCTCCGGCGCGTCTGCGCCTCGCACATCGGCGAGGATGTATCCGGCTACGGAGGAGTCTCCGGCACCGACGGTGGAGATAACGGGGACCTCGGGGGCGGTGGCGCGCCACGCCCCATCGGCGGTGACCAGGACGGCGCCGGCCCCGCCAAGGGTGGCCATTACCGCCCCCACCCCAAGACCCACGAGTACACGCGCCGCCTCCGCCACGGGGGCGTAGTCGCCGGCCAGGGCGCCCTGCTCCAGCGCGGTGGCGCGCTGTGCGGGCAGTCCGGCGAGCTGCCCGAGCTCCTCTCCATTGGGCTTGATCAGGTCCGGTGCCGCTTGCGGCAGAGCTGCCGCCAACGCGGCCAGGGGCGCGTCGGAGGTGTCGACCGCGATGCGCAGCCCCGGGGCCGCCTGTCGCAACAGCCCGACCAGCCGCGCGTACCAGTCGGTGGGGGCGCCAGGCGGCAGCGAGCCGGACAGGATCGCCCAGGAATGCGCCCCTCCCGTGCCTGCATCGTCGGAGTGAGTGGTGCCGGACTGCGCATGACCGGACACCGCCTCGAGCAGGGCCTGCTCCACGGCGTCTACCTCCGCCGCGCTCAGCACGGCCCCGGGCTCGTTGAGCTTGGTGGTGGTGCCGTCGGGCTCGGTGACCGCGGTGTTCACGCGCACCGCACCGGCCACATCCACGGTGACAGGAGTCAGACCGGGCGCGTCCAGCGCCTCAAGGGCCGCCACCAGCGGGTCGCGTTCGGGCGCCGGCAGGATGGCTGTTACATCCTGGCCGGAGTGGGCCAGCACGCGGGCCACGTTCAGCCCCTTGCCGCCGGGCTCCGTAGTGACCGACTGCAAGCGGTTGACACCGCCGCGGACAAGCGCGCCCGCCAGTGAGACGGTGCGGTCTAGTGAGGGGTTGGGGGTCAGAGTGATGATCATGCGAGCAGTACCTCGGTTCCTGTGTCGGCTAGTTGGGCGGCCAGTGGGCTGGGGAGGGCGGCGTCTGTGACCAGCAGGTCAACGTCGTCCAGGTCGGCGAAGGAGACCAGGTGCTCCTGAGCGATCTTGGTGGAGTCGGCCAGGACCACAACACGGCTGGCGGCGCGAACCATGGCGCGCTTGACGGCAGCCTCCTCCGGATCCGGGGTGGACAGGCCGTGCTCGGCGGTCAGGCCGTTAGTCCCCATCACGGCGACGGCTACTCGCAGGGTGGCGAGCGTCTCCAGCGCCTCGGGTCCGACGGTGGCCTGGGTGATACCACGCACCTGGCCGCCGAGCATGCGTACGCTCAGGTCGCTGCGGCCGGCCAGGAGGGCGGCTGTGAGGACCGAGTCGGTAATGACTCGCAAGTCCATTCCCTCAGGCAGGAGGCGGGCGAGACAACCCACGGTGGTGCCGGCATCGAGCAGCACGGTGGTGCCGGGTCGGAGCTTCAGGGCACTGACAGCGGCAGCGGCGATGGCCTGCTTGGCGCTGGCGCCGAGCAGCTCGCGCTCGGCAACGGCGGTTTCCGGCAGGGCCAGGACAGTGGCGGGAACTGCGCCGCCGTGGACCTTGCGCAGGGCGCCGGCCCGGTCCAAGGCAGTCAGGTCACGGCGGATGGTCTCAACCGTGACGCCATAACGGGCGGCCAGATCGGCAACAGCAACGCGGCCCTCGCGCGCGACGGCGTCAACGATGTCCTGCTGGCGCTGCTCGGCGTTCATCCGCACCTCCCCCATGAAGTCCGTTCGGACACGAGTATATGCCCGAACGGACGCACTTGGGAAGAGTCTTCTTGAAAATCGTCGTAAACCGTGTCCGCTCGGGCGCAATGGCGCCGACGCGGCGCCAATCCGCAGAGCAGTCCCGCGCCGTGCCGCACCGCCCACCACGAGCCGAGCGCGGACGAAGTGTCCATCTCTCCACACTTTCACCGGCAGCGCGCCGCAAGCCTCCAACGGATACCCCGCTGACCTGGGCAAATGGACAGACACCGCTGCGGCCTACGCTCAAAGTGGCGAGAGATGGACACTTTTGCGCCGACGCATCCCGGCGACAATCACCGGTTGGCCTGCTCACGCAGTGACGGCAGCCACCGCCCACAACCGCCAAGCGCTCACGCGCGCCGGCGGCCATGCCTCCGCTCACGCGCACCGGCGAGCACTATGCGGTCACTGCAGCCACGCCGAGCGCTACGCGCGCAGCAGCGGCAGATACGCGGACAGGTCGCAGCGCTCACCGGAGGCGTGCAAGGCACCGGAGGCCAGGGCGTCCTCCCAGCCCAGGCGCCCAGTGGCCAGGCCCAGCCAGGTGGCGGCATCGGTCTCCACCACGCTGGGCGGGGTGCCGCGGCGGTGAACCGTGCCCGAGACCGCCTGCGTCACGCCGAACGGTGGTACCCGCACCTCCACAGCGCGTCCCGGAGCGCAGGCGGTCAGCTCCTCCAACGTGTAGCGCACGGCGGTAGCCGTGTCGGCCCGCTTAGGGCGGTTGCCAGCCGCGGTGTCGGCCGCCCACCGGCGTACGGCCTGAGCGCCGACGGGGGGATCAATACGTCGTCTCACAGGTCTGACGGTACGACACCGGTGCGCCCCCGCAGCCCGCGGCGAATCACGGCATAGCACGCCAGCCCTGCGGCGGCGAGGAGAAGTCCAGCCATCGCACCGATGGAGCCGAGGAAGTCGGGCACACCGGTGTTGGCCAGCACCGGCTCATCCGCAGGCGCAACAATCACCTGACCTCCATTGGCAGGGCCGCCCGCCTGCGACTGCGCCGCCGCAGCCACCGGGACCAGTGCCTGGAGCTCAAGACCGCGAGTAGTGCCGTCGCGTGCCACCAGGGTGAAGGAGACCACTGCGCAGGCCGCTGCGGCGCTGACTCCGTCAACGGTCTGCCCCGCCTGCCCGCCGCCACCGGGGCAGACCGTGGTCGCCACATCATCCGGGAGGGCAATGTTCAGTGTGGCAGTGCCAGTCTCTGGGCGCTCGGGAGTGATGGTCGCATCGACCACTGCGCTGGTGAGCTGCTGGGTGGCGCCATCGGCGAGGGCAACCGTCGCAGTTACCTCCTGGGCGGAGCCCGGAGCGGCCTGCTCAGAGGCGGCGGTGAAGCTGAGCCCTGTGAAGCGGACCGTGGCGGCGCCGCCGGCGGCTGCCGTATCCAGGTCGACCCCTACCTGCCGCTTGCTCAAGTCTGCGGCCACCGCGCTACCTGCCCGCAGGTACTCGGCGGTCACCGTACGGTCGAGCACACCGGTGCTGGCGGAGGGAGTCTCACGCAGAACCGTGAACCCGTCACCGCCGGAGAGCATGAAGGAGTTGGAGGCCACCACCACGTCGGCGTCATCAGCGAGTTCCACGTCATCCACGTAGACGGAGCGGATCACGCGTGCGCGGGCGCCCGCAATGGCGTCACTCAGCTCCTCGAGCGTGCGCTCGCCCGCGCAGATGCGCCGCCAGTACTCCTCCAGCTCATCGGCCGCGTCCTGGTTGAGGTAGACACGCACATTGTCTGACACGCCGAGCATGAGTACCGGCCGAGACGTGCCCGGCTGCCACTGCTGAGCAAGCACCGCCTTGAACTGCGCGCCGGTGTAGGTGGCGTATCCCATCGCGTTTCCGAAGGGCTGCACGGTGTAGGCCTCCCCCTCGGTCAACTCGCCGAGCAGGTAGTCCGAGCGCACGCCGCCGGGGTTCATCAACCCGATGTAGTGCTCACCCTCCGGCCGGATCTCATTGGTGAGCCAGGCGCGGTAGGAGTCCGCGATGACGTTGGCGGCGGTGGACTCGGTTGAGCGGTTGGCGCCGGGATCGGAACCGGTGTTGGTACCGCGGTAGAAGCCCGTATTCAGCGCGGTCAGGACCCGGGCGCCGGCGACGCGGGAGTCGCGGACGGCCTGATCGACGATGTCCTGCACGCCGTATGCGTCGGAGGCGCAGCTGGAGGCGGTCAGGTCGATGTTCTTGGCGGCCACCACGGACACGGCGCCGGAGTCCCGGTCAACCGACAGGGTGATGTTCCCCAGCAACTCGCCGTACTGGCCCGACTGGACCACGGCGATACGGTTGCCGTCCTTGCCGGTAATGGCGGCGGCGTGAGCGTCGTGGGTGTGCCCGCCGAAGACGGCGTCGACGGAGCCGTTGAACTGGTTGCTGAACGCAGCCGCGTCCTCATGGGCCAGGACGATCACCACGTCGGCCTCACCGTTGGCAGCATTTCCGTCTTTGAGTGCGGCGGCGCGGGCGTTTACGGTCTCCACCAGGCCCGCGACCTCCACCTCCTCCAGGGCAGCGCTAGTCACCAGGCTGGGCAGCGAGTCGGTCACCGCACCCACGAAGCCCACCGTGACCCCGTCAACCTGCGTGGTCCACACGCCGTCACCGTCACCCTCGGCCCCAAGCGCTTCGTTTCCGGTGATATTGGCGGCCAGCACGGGAGCATCGAAAGCACCCAGCAGCCGGGAGGAGAGGTCACCAGCGCCCCGGTCGAACTCGTGGTTGCCGGCAGCAGTGACGTCTAGGCCGATGGCATTGAGGACGTCAATGGTGGGCTGATCATCCAGCACCGAGGAGACGTAGGCGGAGCCGCCGACGTTATCCCCGGTGGACACCAGCAGGGTGCCCGGGTGGGCGGCGCGCGCGGCCGCGACCTCACAGGCCAGCGTGACCGCACCGGGCTCTGAAACCAGCAGCGCCCCCTCGGCCTGCGTGGAGACGCGCTCGATATGCCCGCCGAAGTCGGCAATCCCCAGCAGGTTGATCGTCGCGGACGCACCGTCGTCCGCGAGGACTGCCGCCGCGTTCGCTCCGGGGGCGGGGGCGGCCACGACCACCGGGCCGCCGATCGGCGTGACGGCAACCGCCTCTACCGGTGGAGCCACCGCCACGGGGGCAAAAACTGCAAGAGCGAAGGCCGTCAGGGAGACGGACGCCCGAACCAGATGCTGCAGCCTCATGGTTGTCCTTGTGGTGATCATCAGTCGGTCGAACGATTGACACCACCATAAGTGTCAGGACACCTATGGGCCATAGCACATACCAATTAGTAATGATGACAATTTGGGACGCTAAACACTCCTCCGCCTATGAACCCCGGGTGGAGTCCGCACGCGGGCACACTTTTACGC
>NZ_PIZC01000069.1:0-48811 GCF_019325145.1 Actinomyces sp. 594 | reverse complement strand
CCAGCCGCCTGCGACCAGGCGGCTGGGCGCCGTCTCCCTGCTCCGGGTGGCCGGAACCGTGACGTCTGGGTGATCCGGCAGCTCGCCGCAACCGCCGATCGGCTCATCCGATTGGGTGACCCCCGCCTACCAGAATGGCCGAGGAGGCTATTCCGGCAGAACAGCAGCGGCGCGCACGACGCGCCCAGGCTCAGACGATGCCATGGGCGATCATGACGTCGGCCACGCGGGTAAAGCCGGCGGCGTTGGCGCCCAGGACGTAGTCACCAGGGCGACCGTAGGTCTCGGCGGCCTCTACGCAGGAGTCGTGGATGTCGGCCATGATGCCGGTGAGCTTGGCCTCCGCGGTGGCGAAGTCCCAGCGGGTGCGGCCGGCGTTCTGCTCCATCTCCAGGGCGGAGGTAGCCACGCCACCCGCGTTGGAGGCCTTGCCGGGAGCGTAGAGAATGCCGGCGGCCTGGAACGCCTCGATGGCCTCCGGCGTGGAGGGCATGTTGGCCCCCTCGGCGACTACCGCACAGCCGTTCCGCAGCAGGGTGGTGGCGCTGTCCGCGTCGAGCTCGTTCTGAGTGGCGCAAGGCAGGGCGACGTCGACCGGGACGTCCCAGGGACGGCCCTCGGTGACCAGGCGGGCGCCGGGTCGGCGGGAGACGTAGTCGGCGACGCGGCCGCGCTCAACCTCCTTGACCTGCTTGAGCAGCTCCAGGTCCACGCCCGCCTCGTCGACCACGTAGCCGGAGGAGTCGGAGAAGGTGATGGGCTTGGCGCCGAGCTGCTGAGCCTTCTCAATGGCGTAGATGGCGACGTTTCCGGCACCGGAGACAGCAACCCTCTTGCCCTCCAGGGAGTCACCCTTGGTGGCCAGCATGGACTGGGCGAACAGGACCGTGCCGTAGCCGGTTGCCTGGGTGCGCGCCAAGGAGCCGCCCCAGGCCAGGCCCTTGCCGGTCAGCACGCCGGCGTCGTAGGAGTTGCGCAGGCGCTTGTACTGGCCGAACAGGTAGCCGATCTCGCGGCCGCCGACGCCGATGTCACCGGCGGGGACGTCGGTGTTGGGGCCGATGTGACGGGACAGCTCGGTCATGAAGGACTGACAGAAGCGCATCACCTCGGCGTCGGAGCGGCCGTGGGGGTCGAAGTCGGAGCCGCCCTTGCCGCCGCCGATGCCCTGTCCGGTCAGGGCGTTCTTGAAGATCTGCTCGAAGCCGAGGAACTTGATGATGCCGGCGTTTACGCTCGGGTGGAAGCGCAGGCCTCCCTTGTAGGGACCCAGTGCCGAGTTGAACTCGATGCGGAAGCCGCGGTTGACGTGTACGGCGCCGGCGTCATCCACCCACGGCACACGGAACATGATCTGCCGCTCCGGCTCCACGATGCGCTCCAGGAGGCCATCCTCGGCGTAGTGGGGGTGCTTGGCGATGACTGGGCCCAGCGACTCCAGCACCTCACGGACGGCCTGGTGGAACTCAGCCTCACCGTGGTTGCGGGCCACAACCTGCTCATAAACCTTCTCGACAACATCCTGCATGCGGGATCTCCTTCACCTGTCTGAATCACCAGTCAGTATCACCTACCGCGGCCCTCGGGGCTTGACGTGGTTGCGATAGCGGCGCAGGAGCACCTCGTTGAGCAGAGCGGGCGTCCCGCGCTGGGCGCTAGCGTCGCACCCCGGGGGTAACTGAGACGAAACATCTCAGGCTTCGACCCCATGTTGGACGCAGGATGAGATCAGGGCCGCGAGTACTGCAGGAGCCGTTCACAGAGCGGCGTAGGCGGCGTCGTCGACGGGCTCGAGCCACTCATTGGAGGTGTTCTCCCCGGGGACCGCTAGCGCGATGTGGGAGAACCAGGAGTCGGCCTTGGCGCCGTGCCAGTGCTTGACACCGGCACGGATGAATACCACGGACCCGGGCTCGAGGGAGACGGCGTCGCGCCCCTCCTCCTGGTACCAGCCGGAGCCCGCGGTGCAGATGAGCACCTGGCCGCCGCCGGAGGTGGCGTGGTGGATGTGCCAGTTGTTGCGGCAGCCGGGTGAGAAGGTGACGTTGTGGATGCCGACGGCGCACTCGGGGTCGTCGACGAGGTTGTTCAGGTAGCTATCGCCGATGAAGTACTGGGCGAAGGCGGCGTTCAGCTCGCCCTTGCCGAAGACGTTCTCGGCGGCGAAGACGGATTCGTCGGTGGTGGCGGTCATGGTGGTTCCTCTCCCGCGGCCCGGACGGCCGCGCACCTTCAGGCTAGGAGCGCCGCCCCGCTCCAGCCAGGCCCCAAGCGGGCTCCCCATCCCCCACCGAGATCGGTAGACGTTACGCGCCGAGGTCGGTAGACGTTACGTGCCGAGGTCGGTAGACGTTACGTGCCGAGATCGGCCAAGGCTGCGGCAGCACTCGGTACGTCCACGCTGCCGTCGGCATCGCCGACTGGCATGATCCCGGTATGAGCGCCACTGACTCTTCAAGGTCCACTCCCTCGAGCTCCAGGACCTCCTCGTCCAGCCACGGCCGCACCGACAGTAAGCGGTGGGGATCGCCATCGGTCGACCCAATCCTCTTGCAGGAGCCAACCCGACTTCCACGACGTCGACGGGCCGAATGGTGGACGGTCGCCGCATGGTCTCTGGCGCTGCTGCTGCAGGTCGTCCTACGCCTTGACGAGGAGTTCTCCGACGGCACTGACCTGGTGGCCCTAATTGCGGAGGCGTATTCGAACTCGACCATTCTTCTGTGCATCCTCGGCCTTGTCTCCTGCTTCGTCCTTCTGGATACGGAAGCACTGCGCGCCGCCATTTGGGGAGCGATCTTGGCCGCCGTCACGCTCACCGCCTCGCTAGTTACCTGGACGATCCTTTACGGGCTGTGGCCGATCGAATACGTCTGGTGGACGCGCGGATGGGTTGTCAATCTCGTGTTCGGCGTCGTCCTCCTCCGCGCCATCCGAGACCTGGTCAACAACCTCAATGAAAGCATCGGCATCAGGTACGAGGTGTAATCACACCCGATCAGGCTCTCCTGGTTTGTGGGCGTGGCGCGTGCCTGGTGGGTTGGGTACTGGCGGGTGGTGTCCGGGTGCCCAGCGGCGGGGGCGGAATGATGCTCCTGTGGTTGTCAAAATTGATGACAAACACCGCTCGCGGCCGCTGGTGCCGATCTGACACCCGCATGATTCCAACGTTCTGTTCGCCGTCGCTGCCGCCTCCTACCTCGTTTGTCATAGATCTGGACACTTCGGGCCGCCACGCACCGGAACGAGCACCAACAGAGAGCCACCGCGGGCCGGCCCCCTCAAGCAGCCGAGGGCACGCCAATACCAGAACCGTCATAGCCAACATCGTCGGCTACCCCACGCGCCCGCCACGCCGGAATCCAACACCACACCCCCTGAGCCGGAAGAGCCTTCAAACCAGCCGCGATGCTCCACACATGTCTCCGGGATGATTCGTGGTGCTCTCAGCAAACGCCAATTTCCACGGCGGAGGCGTACGAACCGCAGGCCCCGGGACACGTTCCACGACCTTGGTGCACATTCCACGACCCCGGGGAGGTCGTACAACACGCACCAAGGTCGTGCAGTGCGGCCCAAGGTCGTGAAACAGCGCCTACCACCATTTCCGCAACCGCTGCCCGGCACCACGAATACCCCGCCAAGCACAACGCGTAGACGCTCACCCCCACTCCGGACATCTACTACGCCACTTCGCCGTTAACAACGCCGGTTAACGGCCTACTGAAGGCTTCCGAGCCATTCAGCAAACCCCTAAGTGGCGTAGTAGACCCCGAACCGGCGTAACAGACCGCGAACCGGCGTTCTAAACGCCCTCGCGAAACACCCTCTCCCTCAACGCCCTCCCGGGCGGCCTCAGTCGAACAGCGCCGGCAGGGTGGCATCCACACCCGCGCGCAGCTCATCCAGGTCCAGCACCAGCGGGCGGCCGGACCCGCCGTCGGCCAGTAGATCGGTGCCGGTGGCTACGAGCATGTCCCCGCCGGTGGTGCCCAGGCGTCCCCAGGCCACGTCCTCCGCCTCGGCCGCAGCGGCCACCGCCGACAGGGCACCCTCGGGCACCGCCACCAGGGCGCGGGCACCGGACTCGGACAGCAGCGCGGTGAAGTCGTCGACGTCGCCGGGCACAGCCGCCAAGTCGATGGCCGCGCCGACGCCGAAGCGCAGGCAGGCATCGACCAGGCTCTGCACCAGCCCGCCGGTGGACAGGTCGTGGGCGGCGCGCACCAGCCGGGAACCATCGGGCAGGTCCACCTCACTCAGCGCCACCAGCACGCGCCCGAGCGCGGCCTCCGCCTCCAAGTCCACGTGCGGCGGCAGGCCGCCCAGGTGATCATGCACCACGCGCGTCCAGGCCGAACCGTCCAGCTCGTCGCGGGTCTCGCCCAGGGCGATGATGGCCAGCCCCTCCTCCTGCCAGCCCGAGGGGTTGGCGCGGCGCACGTCGTCCATCACGCCGAGCACACCCACCACGGGGGTCGGGTTGATGGAGGAGTCGGGCAGCCCCTTGACCTTGCCGTGGGAGTTGTACAGGGAGACGTTCCCGCCGGTGACGGGCACGCCCAGCTCGCGGCAGGCGTCGGCCAGGCCGGTGATCGCCTCGACCAGCTGCCACATCGCGTCGGGGTCCTCCGGGGAGCCGAAGTTGAGGCAGTCGGTGACGGCCAGCGGGCGGGCGCCCACGGTGCACACGTTGCGGTAGGACTCGGCCAGCGCCTGCGCGGCGCCGGTGGCCGGGTCGAGCTTGGTGAAACGGCCGTTGGCGTCGGTGGCAATGGCGACCCCGCGGCCGGTGACCTCATCCACGCGGATCACGCCGGCGTCGTCGGGCTGGGCCAGGGCGGTGGCGCCGCGCACGAAGCGGTCGTACTGGTCGGTGACCCAGGCGGTAGAGGCCTGGTTGGGGCTGGTGACGACGGCGCGCACCTGCTCCGCCAGCTCCGCGACCGTCTCGGGGCGGGGCAGGTCATCGGAGGTGTCGGCGTTCAGGGCATCCTGCCAGGCCGGGCGGGCGTAGGGGCGGTCATAGGTCGGCCCCTCGTGGGCGACCGTGCGCGGGTCGACGTCCACGATCCGCTCCCCGAAGTGGTCAATGGTGAGTCGCCCGGAGCCGTTGACCTCGCCGATGACGCTGGCCTCGACGTCCCACTTGTCGATCACCGCCATGAAGTCGTCGAGCTTGTCCGGAGCGACGACCGCCATCATCCGCTCCTGGGACTCGCTCATGAGGATCTCCCCGGCAGTCAGGGTCGGGTCGCGCAGCAGCACGTTCTCCAGGTCCACGTGCATGCCGCCGTCGCCGTTGGAGGCCAGCTCGCTGGTGGCGCAGGAGATGCCGGCGGCGCCCAGGTCCTGGATGCCGAGCACCAGGTCGGCGCCGAACAGGTCCAGGCAGCACTCGATCAGGACCTTCTCCATGAAGGGGTCGCCCACCTGCACGCTGGGCCGCTTGGCGGGCATGCCGTCCTCAAAGGACTCCGAGGCGAGGATGGACGCACCGCCAATGCCGTCGCCGCCGGTGCGAGCACCGAACAGGACCACCTTGTTCCCCGCGCCGGAGGCGTTGGCCAGGTGGATGTCGTCGTGGCGCAGCACGCCCACGCACAGGGCGTTGACGAGCGGGTTCTCCTGGTAGGAGGAGTCGAACTCGGTCTCGCCGCCGATGTTGGGCAGGCCCAGGCAGTTGCCGTAGCCGCCCACGCCGACCACCACCCCGTGCACCACGCGGGCGGTGTCCGGGTGGTCGACGGCGCCGAAGCGCAGCTGGTCCATGACGGCGACGGGCCGGGCGCCCATCGAGATGATGTCGCGCACGATCCCGCCGACGCCGGTGGCGGCGCCCTGGTAGGGCTCGACGAAGCTGGGGTGGTTGTGGGACTCGACCTTGTAGGTGACCGCCCAGCCGTCGCCGATGTCGACGACGCCGGCGTTCTCCCCCATGCCGACCAGCAGGTGCTCGCGCATCTCGGGCGTGGTCTTCTCCCCGAACTGGCGCAGGTGGAGCTTGGAGGACTTGTAGGAGCAGTGCTCGGACCACATCACCGAGTACATGGCCAGCTCCGCGGCGGTGGGACGGCGACCGAGGATGGTCTTGATGGAGTCGTATTCCTCGTCCTTGAGGCCGAGTTCGCGGTAGGGCATCGCCTGGTCGGGAGTCGCTGCGGCGTGGGCGACGGTATCGGGGTGGTCGGCGGGGCGGGCGGGTTCGGTCACGGCGTTGGGCTCGACGGCGGACATGGCTGCTCCTGGGTGGGCGGTGGAACCGGGTTAGAGGTTACCCGGCGGAGCGGCCTCGCACCTATTCCATTCCATCTCCTCCAACTCCTCCAACCCCTCCAGCTCCGCCGAGGTCGGTAGACGTTACATGCCGAGACCGGTAGACGTTACATGCCGAGACCGGTAGACGTTACGTACCGAGGTCGGTTGCCGCTGAGGCCCCGCCCGCCTGCTGCGTTAACGGTTCCTGGTCGCAGCCACCGCTGCACCCCCGTGCGCCCCGACGCGGTGCGCACGCGCCCGGCCGCGGACTACGACGGCGCCAAGGGCAACAACTGAGCCGGCCAGTAGTTGCCCATCGAGTCAAAGTGCAGTACGTGCAGACGCTCGGGGGCGAGCATGACGGGCGTGCCCGTGACCCGTGCGGTGAACTCGCTGAGCGCGGCGCGCAGTGCGCCGGGCGCCAGCGGCGTGGGCGCCGTCGGCCGGTAGTAGGCAAGCGTGATGTGGGGCGTGAACGGCCCGGAGGGGACGATCTCGTCAAACAGGGCACGAGCCGAAAGCAGCTTGCGGTGCTCGTCCTCATCCGCCGCTCTGATCCCGACGACGACGCTCGTGTTCACCAGATTGAAGACCGTCGTGCACCTGGTGCGGATCGGACCGACCGCGCGCGCCCGCGCAACCAGCTCTGCGGCCTTCCCCGCGTCGGCCTCCACCAGGGGCCACACCTGCGCCCGGTCCGGGCCGGCATGCAGATCGTGGAGCGTCACATGCGCCATCTCAGTGGGCAGCGGCCGCGACAGCGATTCGCCGAAACGACCGTGGAGATCATGTGCGATCTCCCCGGCTAGCTCCCGCACCCGATCGTCGAGGAAGTAGGCGATCGTGTCCCCATAGAAGGGCCGCAGCACGCCGACGCGCGGCGTCACCTTCTCCTCCAGCGACGCGGGCAGCCCGAATACCGGCTCGCCGGGGACCGAGTTGACCTGAAACTCCCCGACGCGCTCGTCGAACCCATGCAGTGTCTCCACAATCGGCTCCTTCAGCGGAAGAGTAACCGACCCGGATCACCGCGCCGCCAAAACCCGCCCGGACAGCCACATCTACCGACCTCGGCACGTACCTTCCACCGACCTCGGCGGCGATTACCTTGCGGAGACGACGCGGCGCGCCTTCACTCGAGACTGCCGTCGTCGGAGACCAGGATCATGATGAACTCGACGAAGGCCCAGATGCTGTTAGCAGCAACGACGGTCCAGGACAAGAAGAACGTGAATCCGGCCGCGATGGAGGGCCCATCCGGCGTGTATCCGTAGTCATCCGTATTCGCCACAATGATGATGCCGCCGATAACGAACAGCGCGATCATCGCGACGATTAGGCACAGGTGAGCGATGCCCCGACGGGTCTGTCCACGGTAGAAGTTGTGCACGCCGGCGCCGCCGAGGAAGAAGGCCAGCACCGCCGCCGCGGCCTTCGACTTGCGCTGCGTGTAGCCAGGCTGCATGTACTCCGCCTGCCCATACGGGACGTTGTAGGCGGGGCTGGGGTACGCCGTCTGCTGCGCATACGGCTGCTGGCTGTAGCCCGGCTGCCCATTGCCGTAGGCAGGAGCCTGCGCCGCTTGCGCATAGCCGGGCATCGCGGCAGGCCCGTAGGGGCCAGAACCCGACCCGTATCCGGCAGGCTGCGGCGCGGAATACGGCTGGCCTGGGTAAGGGGTACTCGGAGTCTGGCTCATAACTAGGTTCCCTTCAGAAACGACGAGGGCGGAGGGCACGTTTGCGGGTCGGCGCAGCCCACGTGCACTTGTTATGCCGCTACCCTCACGCCCCGCCGCCCCGCCGCGCAAGGGCACAGCGGCGACTGAGCGCCACACGACAAGTCGATGCGCACGGCACGCCGTCGAAAGTGCTGCGCATCACACGGGTTTGGGGCAGTATCGGGACATGAGAACCATCGACGTCGCCCCGCTCCCCCTGTCGGACCTCGAGAGCCACCTGGATGAGGTCGCTACCCGACGCCTGCGTGCCGGCGTCACCGCGGCGCAAACCCTCTTGGAGGGACGCACCGTCTGGACCATCACGCCCACCTCGGCAGCGGCGTCGGGGCCGGCGGAGATCGTCGCCCCGCTGGTCGGCTACGCGCTGGACATCGGGATCGACGCCCGCTGGCTGGTGCTGGACGCGCCGCGCGAGTTCAACACGATCGCTGCGCGCCTGCACGCCGGCATTCACGGCGACCGCGGCGACGGCGGCAAGCTCGCGGAGAAGCAGCGCGACATCTACGAGCACGTTATCGCCTCCAACGCGGAGAACGTCGTCGACGAGATCCGCGACGGCGACGTGGTGATCTTGCACGACCCGCCCACGGCCGGCCTGGCGAAGGCGCTGAAGGCCGCCGGCGCAACCGTCATCTGGCGCTGCCACCTGGGCGCCCAGGACACTGGCGACACCGGCCAGCACGCGTGGGCCTTCCTGGACCGCTACCTGGAGGAAGTCGACCTCGTGGTCGTCTCCCGCCCCAACTACCGCCCGCCCTTCGTGGAACCTGAGCGCTGCGTGGTGATTGCCCCCTCGATCAACCCCGACTCCCCGAAGAACCGGGTGCTGGACCTGGATGAGGCCTGGTCGGTGGCGCGCCTGGCGGGTGTGTTCGACGGCGAGCCCCCCTTCGACGCCGTGGCCTTCGTGCACGAGGACGGGCGCCCTGACTCCCTGGGCGAGCTGCCGTCGCTGGCGGGCGCGGGGCTGCCTGTGCCACAGGGAGTGCGCGTGGTCGCCCAGGTGTCCCGCTGGGACCGTCTGAAGGGCGGCAAGGAGCTGGTAGACGCCTTTGCGGAGAATGTCGCCCAGCTGCCCGCAGATGCGCACCTGCTGCTGGTAGGGCCGGACCCGGATCCCAACCGCGACGCTGAATCCGCTGCGGTGCTGGGGGAGGTGCTGGATCGCTGGGACCTGCTGCCGGACTCTGTGGCCTCGCGCGTGCACATCGCGGCCATCCCCATGCATGACCGGGACGTCAACGCGATCGTGGTGAACGCTGTTCAGCGGGTGGCCAATGTGGTCACGCAGCGCTCCCTAGTGGAGGCCTTCGGGCTGCCGGTGGCTGAGGCCATGTGGAAGAAGGCACCCGTGGTCGCCTCCGCGGTGGGAGGTATCCAGGACCAGATCGACGACGGCGTCGACGGCGTTCTGGTGGACCCCGCCGATGGGGCCGCATGGGCGCAGGCCGTCGCCGATGTGCTGCGCTTCCCGGAGCGGGCCCGTGACATGGGGTTGGCGGCGCACGAGTCGGTGCGCCGGGATTTTCTGCCCGACCGGCACCTGCTGGAGCTGGTGGACGCCATCGCCCGCACCCTGGAGTGACCAGTAGCACATGGCTTTGGCGGTCCTGGGAGACCCCTGTCACAACTGCCCCGGCAGGCTCGCGCAGGGCCGCCCGCAAGGTTATCCACAGAAATTTTCCACAGCTTTGTGCACAGCCCGGGAGACGACGGAAATGACGCCGATCAACCTGTGGGTTGGCTCCTGGGCGCAGGCCCGCGCATCCAGGGAGCGCCCCGGCGCCTCGCTCCGACTCCGCTTTCGCCCCACTACCGCAACGCCGACGGCGCCGTCAAATCGTTGAAATGACGCGTTTTTACTGCCGCGCGCGAGCCGAGTGATTCGCGGCGCATCCGCGGCAGTGAGCCGGTTACCGGCGGTGTGGCCGCAACCTCGGCGCTCGCGCCGACGGCGTCCGCACTCCGGGCCAGTCGACCCGCAAGGTCTGGCTCACAAGAAGTTATCCACAGGCAATGTGGATGAGAGCCGAACGGAACCGGAGTGATGCTCAGGCCCCGACCAGCGCGCTGATGGCGGACTGGAACAGGCGCAGGCCGTCTACGCCCTGGCGGGCGCCGGCTGGAGAGTCCGGGCCGAAGCCGGGCTCCACCGCATGCTCGGGGTGCGGCATGAGGCCGACGACGTTGCCGCGCTGGTTGCGCACGCCGGCGATGTCGCGCGCGGAGCCGTTGGGGTTGTCCAGGTAGCGGAAGACGACAAGCCCCTCACCCTCCAGGCGGTCCAGCTCGTCGGGGGACGCGATGAAGTTGCCCTCGCCGTTCTTCAACGGGACGACGATCTCCTCCCCCTCCTCGAACAGGTTGGTCCAGGCGGTGGTGGTGGACTCCACGCGCAGGCGCTGCTCGCGGCAGATGAACTTCTGGTGGTTGTTGCGGATGAGCGCTCCGGGCAGCAGGTGAGCCTCAGTCAGCACCTGGAAGCCGTTGCAGATGCCGAGCACGGGCATGCCCCGCTCGGCGGCCACAATGACCTCATCCATGACGGGGGCGAAGCGGGCGATTGCGCCGCAGCGCAGGTAGTCGCCGTAGGAGAAGCCACCCGGAACCACCACGGCGTCAACGCCGTGAAGATCCGCGTCCTTGTGCCACAGGGAGACTGGCTCAGCCCCGGCAAGCCGGACCGCGCGGGCGGCGTCGACGTCGTCGAGCGTGCCGGGGAAGGTGATGACGCCGATGCGGGTCACTCAGGCCTCCTCGGAGTTGGATGTAGCGTCCGTGCCGTCGGCCGGCGCGGCGCTGACGGAGACGACGTCCTCAATGATCGGGTTGGACAGGAGCTTCTCCGCGGCCTCGGCGGCGGCCGCCAGATGCTCCTCGGTGACCGGGCCCTCGACAGTCAGTTCGAAGCGCCGGCCCTGGCGCACGCCGGTGAACTGGTCGAATCCCAGGCGTGGGAGATTGCCCATGACGGCCTTGCCCTGCGGGTCAAGGATCTCGGGCTTGGGCATGACCTCGACGACGATGCGTCCCATCGGTCCTCCTGGATGCGGTCGGGCGGGAGCGGGTCCAGGCTCAGCCTACCCGCCCACGACCACACAAACCGGCGCCGCCCGCAACTTCTACCGACCTCGGCGGTTATATCTACCGACCTCGGCGGGTTAGATCGTGCCGAGCCAGTCGCCGGCCAGGCGGACGGCGAGGATGCCGCCGAGCGCCAGCGCCACGGTACCCAGCAGCCACTCGGTCCCCAGCACCAGCGCCAGAATCGCGCACACCACTGCGGCTGCGAGCATGAACCCGCCGACCGCCCCGGCAACGCCCGCCGGGGCGTGCACCGACTGGTCCATGGTGGAGGTGCCCATCACCGGCTTGGGCCCGGAGTCCACGCGCACTCCGTCCGCGCCGGACACGCCCGGGCCCTGCCGTCCCGGGGGCAGTGCGCGCTCCGCAGTGCTTGAGGCCGGCAGCAGGTGGTGCGGGTCCGCCACGTCAACCGTTCCGTCGGTCAGTCCCGCCGCGGCGTCCACGACCGTGGGTTCCCATCGCTCGGCCTCATTGCGCACGGCGGTGCCACCGGCCCAGGCCAGGTATCCGGCGGCGGAGACCAGGCCGGCGCCGCCGAGCACCACCACCAGCCACGGCGGCAGCCACGGATGCCCCGCCTCGGCGTTGGTGGCCAGGTGCATCGCGGACCAGGTGGCCAGGGCCAGGCCGGCCAGCGCGAACAGCACACCCGCCAGGCGCTGTCGGCGCACCGCCTGCGGCCAGGGAGTCCGTCCGGGCGTGCCGGTGGTGACGGGTGCAGGGCCGCGTCCTATGCCCCAATCGGTCCCGGGAGCGCTCCGACGTGTGCGCGGCGCGTCATCGGCGATCGGGGTCCCCCAGTCCACGTCTGGCGCGGTGTCCCCGCCGACGCCCGCATGCGTGTATCCGCCACGGTCTCCCGCGTAGGCCGAGGCACGTGCCCCAGTGCCCCAGTCGACGGGGCCGCGCTCATGCTCCGGGCGCCGGTCGCGCAGCGGCGTCACGCGATCACCTGCCCGAGGATCGAGGCGAGCCCGAGGGCGAGCAGCAGGAAGCCGAGCGTGCCCGCGAGCAGCTGGGCAACCCGGATCATCGTCTCTCCCGCAGTGGTTCCAGCCAGCAGCTCGTCGGCCTTCCGCCCCGCACCGGTGGCGGCCAGCGCGGTGGTCAGCGGCCCGCTCACGACGTCGAGGGTGATCAGCTCCCTACGCCCGCCGGAGTCCGGAATGATCAGGTCGGTGCCGGGCACCGTCAACGGCGCATTTTCTTCCGGACGCCCCGGCGCGGCGGCCTGCTGCGTCCCACGCCGCCGCGCCATCCGCGCCCGATTGCGCTCCAGCCGTAGCCGGGGCGCGTTGACGACGAGGCTTCGCGCGGGCACGCGCAGCAGTAGCAGCAGCCCGAGGCCAACTATCACCAGCGCCACGCCGCCGAGGATGGCGGATAGCCCCCGGGCGCCGAAGGCGCTGGAGACGGCCGCCGCCAGCGCCAGCAGCAGCACCGCGCCGACGGCGACCAGCGCGATCACGAAGCCGGGGCCGGGGTGGAAGCTGCGGGTCGTGCCGGGGGCGTCGACGGCGGGTCCGGAACTCATCGGCGCAGTCATGCGCCCAGGTCCAGTGGCTTGCCGGTCAGGCGCGCATAGGCCTCCAGGTACCGCTGCCGGGTGCGCTGCACGACGTCGTCGGGCAGGGCGGGAGGGGCCTCGCCGGAGCGGCGGTCCCAGCCGGATGCTGGGGAGGTGAGCCAGTCGCGCACGTACTGCTTGTCGAAGGAGGGGGTGGGGCGGCCCGGTTCCCAGGCGTCGGCGGGCCAGAAGCGGGAGGAGTCGGGGGTGAGAACCTCGTCGCCCAGGATCAGGGCACCGGTGGCGGGGTCCTGGCCGAATTCGAACTTGGTGTCCGCCAGGATGATGCCGCGGTCGCGGGCGATGTCGGCGGCGCGGGCGTACAGGGCGAGGGTGGTCTCGCGCAGCGCCTCGGCCGCCTCGCGGCCGACCATGTCCACCACGCGTTCGAAGGAGACGTTCTCATCGTGCTCGCCGAGCTCGGCCTTGGCGGCGGGGGTGAAGATCGGTTCGGGCAGGCGCGAGGCCTCGGTCAGGCCCGCGGGCAGGGGCAGGCCGCACACGGTGCCGGAGGAGCGGTACTCGGCGAGGCCGGAGCCAGTGAGGTAGCCGCGAGCGACGCATTCAACCGGGTACATCTCCAGGCGGCGGCAGATCATGGCGCGGCCGGCGACCGCTGCCGGCACGTCCAGGCTCACCAGGTGGCTCGAGACGATGTCGGCCAGCTGTTCAAACCACCACACGGACAGTGCCGTGAGCACCTTGCCCTTGTCCGGCACCGGGGTGGACAGGATGTGGTCGTAGGCGCTGATGCGGTCGGAGGCGACAATAAGCAGCACGTCGCGCCCGGCCCAGGGGCCGACACCGGCGGGGGCGTATACGTCCCGCACCTTGCCGGAGGAGACGTGGCTCCAGCCGGGCAGGGCGGGGGCCGACGGCGACTGTGCGGCTCCCGGCGGGGCGGCGGCGTCAGGGCTGCTGGTTACGCTCATGAGTCCATCCTGCCACCGCCCGGTGCCCGCGGCGATGGGCACGACCAAATGCGTCGGCTCAGCGCCCGGCGGCGATGTCGGTGCGGTACTGGGCGCCGTCGAGGTGAATCTTGGCGACGGCCTCGTAGGCGCGGGCGCGGGCGTCGGCGACCGTGTCCCCCAGGGCGACCACGGACAGCACCCGCCCGCCGGAGGCGACCAGGTTGCCGTCGTCGTCGCGGGCGGTGCCGGCGTGCAGGACGTGGACGCCGTCCAGGGCCTCGGCGTCGGGAATGCCGGTGATCAGGCCGCCGGTGGTGACGGTGCCGGGGTAGCCGGGGGCGGCCAGGACGACGTCGACGGCGGCCTGCTCCGACCAGCGCGGGGCGGGGACCTCGGCCAGGCGGCCGGTGGCGGCGGCCAGCAGCAGCTGCGCCAGCGGAGAGTCGAGGCGGGCCAGGACGGCCTGGGCCTCCGGGTCGCCGAAACGGACGTTGAACTCGACCACGCGCAGGCCCTTGTCGGTCAGGGCGAGGCCGCAGTAGAGCAGGCCGATGAAGGCGGTGCCGCGGCGGGCCATCTCGTCCACGACCGGTTGGGCGACCTCGCGCAGCACCTGCTCGGTCAGGTCATCGGGGGCCCAGGTCAGCGGCGTGTAGGCGCCCATGCCGCCGGTGTTGGGGCCGACGTCGCCGTCGCCGAGCCGCTTGAAGTCCTGGGCGGGGGCGAGTGGGCGGACGGTGGCGCCGTCGCAGACGCAGAACAGGGAGACCTCCGGGCCGCCCAGGTAGTCCTCGACGACGACGGTGCCGTTCTCCTTCGCCAGGCAGGCGCGCCCGTGGGCGAGGGCGGCGTCGAGGTCGGAGGTGACCACCACGCCCTTGCCGGCGGCCAGGCCGTCATCCTTGACGACGTAGGGGGCGTCGTAGTTACGCAGGGCGGTGTCCAGTTCGGCCTCGGTGGTGCAGGTCACTGAGTCGGCGGTGGGCACGCCGGCCGAGGCCATGACCCGCTTGGCGAAGGACTTCGAGCCCTCCAGCTGGGCGGCCTCGGCGCCGGGCCCGAAGACGGGGATGCCGGCGTCACGGACGGCGTCGGCGACCCCGGCGACCAGTGGCGCCTCCGGGCCGACGACGACCAGGTCGGCGGCCATCTGGGTGGCCAGGTCCACCACCTCCTCCGGGGAGGTGGGGTCGATCTTGATGTTGGTGGCGATGTCGGCCGTGCCGGGATTGCCGGGAGCGACGACGAGTTCGGTGGTGGCGGGGTCGGAAGCGAGGGCGCGGGCCAGGGCGTGCTCGCGCGCGCCGGACCCCAGCAGCAGGATCTTCACGTCTCCAGCCTAGCCGTCCGGCGCCCGTCCGTCGCGTCGATCCGTCCCGGAGCAGCCCCGCCGTTCCCCGCCGAGGTCGGCAACTCGCCCGTGGGCACCGCTGCCCATGGCGGCGCGGGCTCACCCGAGTAGCCTGCGAGTGTGCGCGGTTCCCGGCCGCGGCGCAGGAAGGACCCCCATGAGCGACGGCGGATACGGCATCAGCCCTGCGAACGCCCCCACCGCGAGCGCTTCCCCCGCGCCCAGCCCTGTCGCGCCCCCGGACGTCGGCGACGTCGGCTCCTGGGCCAGCGCCGCTGGCCACGACTGGCTGGTGCTCGCCGATCCCGATCCCGAGCAGCTGCTGCTGGCCGCCTACTTCGACTACGGCCTGGTGGATGAGCCGCCCGCCCGTCTGGACGCCGCCGCCCGCCTGTGCGGGGCGCTGCGCGCCGAGTTGCAGCGCCCGATCGAGGTCGGCGTCGGCGAGGTCTCGGTGCCCGAGGTCGCCGTCGAGCTGGAGCCGTCCATGCTGGGGCTGCGCATCCGCGGCCGCCGCGCCGCCGTTCTCGGCGCCTGGACGCATCTGGGAGAGCTCTTCGCCCGCCCGGACCTGCCCGCCAATGCGCCGCTGCTCCCCCGTCAGGTCAACGCCTGGGACCGGGATCTGGCCACCTATGCGGGCGTGACCGCCATGAACCTGGCGGACATGCCCATCCACGGCCCCGACGGCGAGGCGGGCCGACTGCTGTCGCGTGAGCTGCTCGCCCACCTGGATCCGCGCCGCGGCGAGGTCCGGCACGTGTTCATCACCAACGATCCCACCCTGGTCGGCGTCGGCTGGACGGCCGACCCGCCCGCCGCGGCGCCTCCGACCCGCCCGCCCGTCTACCTCGACCGGCGTCCGGCCCTGGTGCTGTGCCCGCCCGACGACGGCGTAGTGCTCTCCGCCACCGCCACCCCGGGCGCCGACGCCTATGTGGCCGGGTTCGTCATGCAGTCCCTGATCGCCGACCTGCTGGACCGCATGGGAATGCAGGCACGCCTCGGCTACGAGTTCATCACCCTGCGGGACGCCTTCTACTGCTGCTTCGCGCTCAACACCAACGACGGCCGCCTGGGCGGTGAGGAGGTGATGGCCGTGCACGACGCCGTCGTCGCCCGACCCCAGCCCGTGCCCGAGGCGCTCATCGAGCGGGCGCTGGAGCTTTACGGCCCCTCCGAGACGGTCGACGACGCCCTGCGGCTGCGCACCAGCGGTAGGGCCGGCAACGTGCAGCCGACCGCCGACGGCGTGCGGCGGGCCCTGGCTCAGATCCGTGCCTCGGTGCACCTGCCGCTGCGCGATCAGACCGAGCCACTGGCGAAGCAGGCCGGCTACCTGCTCTGGAAGCACATCGACGAGCCCGGAGGCGACGTCATCCTCCTCCATGACGGGCCACAGCACCGGCGCGACGACGGCCACCCCGACGCCATCAAGCTCACCGCCCACCAGATACAGACGCACCAGTTCAAGTGGGAGCAGCGAGGACTGCCCCGACGCTGGCACCCAGACCACTCCATGGGCTACCGGTGGGTGGACTCCACCCGCCTGGTGATGGCCTGCTATGACCCCTCCGACCAGTACCTGGAGCTGATCGACGACCGGTTGCGCACCGTCAACCTGTACTGGGACGAGGTCGCCGCCCGACCCGGGCTGCGCGCCGAGCTGGAACGCCGCGGCATCTGGCGCCTGCCGCGCGGTACCTTCGGACTTATCCAATGACCGCGCCCCGCCGGGGCCAGTCGGGGCCACTTGTCCCGCCGCACCCGGCCGCAACCAGTATCCAGGCACGCAGTCAGGCAGGTGAACCGAGATGAGCGACGTCGTCGAGCCCGAGCACGAGTGGAAGTCCTTCGCGGGCCATGACTGGATGGTGCGCAGCGTTGACCGGGAGCCCGGGCAGGCGCTGCTGGGACTAAGCCTGGACTACGGCGGCGCCGACGAGCCGCCCGCCGCACTCGACACCCTGGCGCGCCTGTGCGGGGCGCTGCGTGCAGAGTTGCAGCGGCCGGTGGAGGTCGGCATCGGGGAGGTCGCCGTGCCCGAGGCGCACGCCGGCTTCGACGCCGTCAGGCTCACCATCGCCGTGCGGGGACAGCGCGAGGCCGTACTGCGCGCCTGGGCGCACCTCGGTGAGCTGTTCGCAGACCCTCGGCTACTGAGTACAGACGCCCAGCCCGTACCCCGCCCCGGCGTCACCTGGGACCGGGACCTGGCCAGTTACATCGGCACCAATACTCACACGCTCGGCAACCTGCGCGTCCACGGGCCCGACGGCGAGGAGGCCGGGAATGCCGTACGCGCCCTGCTCACCCGCCTGGACCCGCGCCGCGGCGAGGTACGGCACGTATTCGACACCGACGACCCATACCTGGTTGGCGTGGGCTGGACCGCTCAGCCCGCCTACGGGACGGCGCCGGCGCGCCCGCCCCTGTACCTCGACAGGCGGCCCGCCCTGCTGCCCTGCAACGAGGACGGCCGCGTGCTGCTGAGCGCGGTCGGCGAGCCGGGGGCAAACACGCTCGTGGCCATGCACGCCCTGGCGCAGCAAACACTTAAGACCCTGCGGGCCTTCAACGTGTACGACGACCTCGGTCTGAGCGTCGTGGACCTGCGCGATGTCACCTACTGCTGTCTGCACCTAGGCCAGCAGGAACCCACCGCAATGCTGCTGCGCCGCATCATCGAGCAGCTGATCCACAACCCGCTGCCCGTGCCGGACGCCGTCGTCGACGCCGCTCTGGATGAGTTCGGGGCAGATGAGCTGGCTGCGCTCGACCGTCACCTGCACCTGACCGGCCGCAGCGCCGAGCTGCACCCGACCACCGCCGGGGTGCGCCGCGCCTACGATCAATTGTGTGCCTCGGTACACGTTCCCCTGAACGGTGAGACGGAGTCCCTGGCCGACCGCTACGGCTACCTGATCTGGGCCGTTCCCGATGAGCCCGCACGCCTGGAGGTGTCGCTCCCCCGGAACCCGCAGGCAGCGCGCGACATCTCCAGGCCGGAGCGTGTGCTCGTCGGCGAGCACACGCTGACCGCTCTGTGGCATGGACGGCGGCGGGATCACACCGGCACCTGGCTGCTCACGGGCAGCGACTCCGTGCGCTGGGCGGACATGTCCCACCTGCAGCTGACCGGCTACGACACCGAGCACCAGGTAGTCATGCTCATTGACGACCGGATGCGACGCGTGACGCTGCTATGGGATGAGATCGCCGCCCGGCCGGCGCTGCGGGCCGAGATCGAGCGTTTCGGCATCTGGCGGGCCCCGCGCGCCCGCCTAGGCGACTGACGCTCTTCCCCGCTCTCCCCGCTCTCCCCCACCTCCGTCCCCCGCGCCGCCCCGCCACCCCCGCCGAGGTCGGTAGATATAACCGCCGAAGTCGGTAGATATGACGGAGCCGCGCGCTCACGCCCGTACTACCGCGGTGCGGCGCGAGTCCAGCTGCACCTTCACCTCCTGCCCAGCCTGCACCGGCTCAGCGCCGTCGGGAGCCAGCACGGCGACGACCGACTCTCCTGCGAGCTCGACCCCGATCACACGCTGCCCGCCGCGCATTCCCACCGCGGTAACGGGCACCCGCACACTCGCCCCGCCCCTCGCACCGATTGCGCCGTCGGCGCCCGCGCCCGCGCCGCCGACGGCGTAGGCGGTCAGTGCGCCGGGCGCCAGCGCCAGTAACTCCCCGGGCCGTCCCTCCAGGAGACCTGACCAGCCCAGGCGTGCGGCGGCGTCGGCGTCGAGCAGCGGCCCGAACCCGAGGAACCGGGCGACTCGCGCGCTGCCGGGGTCGGCCCACAGCCGCTCCGGGGTGTCCACTCGTAGGAGCCGACCGGCCTCCATGACCCCGACCCGGTCGGCGACAGTCATGGCCTCGTCCTGGTCGTGAGTGACATACAGCGCGGTGGTGCCCTGCGCCTTCAGGATTGCGCGCAGGTCGGTGGCGAGTTGCTCGCGCAGGGCGCGGTCGAGGGCGGACAGTGGCTCGTCCAGGAGCAGCAGCCGCGGGCGGGGCGCCAGGGCGCGGGCGAGGACGACGCGCTGCGCCTGCCCGCCGGACAGGGTGGTCACCGCCCGGTCCCCGTAGCCGGGCAGGCCGACGACGTCGAGCACCTCCTCCACCCGGCGCGCCTGCTCTGGGCGCGGCAACCCGGCCAGCCCGTAGGCGATATTGCCGGCGACGTCGCGGAATGGGAACAGCTGACCGTCCTGGAACATCAGCCCGAAGCCGCGCCGGTGCACGGGGACGGGGACGACGTCGTGCCCATCCCAGGTGATGGTGCCGACGGCGATGTCCTCCAGGCCGGCGACGGCGCGCAGCAGCGAGGACTTGCCGGAGCCGGAGGCCCCGAGCAGGGCGAGGATCTGGCCGCGCGGGACGTCGAGGGAGACGGCGTCGACGGCGGTCAGGGGCGCCGCTCCGCGCCCGGCCGGGTAGACGACGCTCAGGTCGCGTACGCTCAGGCCCGAGTCGGCGGGCGCGGGAACCGCAGGGGCAGCGGTCATGCGGGTTCTCCTGGGTTGTGGACGGGCGTCATTTGTGTCGGTCTCGGTGCGTTACTTGTGCCGGTCTCAGTGTGTTACTTGTGCCGGTCTCGGCGAGGGGGCGGGTGGGTCGGATCGGCGGCGGGCGGGGGTCTGGAGGCGCTCACAGGCGAGCATGAGGGCGGCGGCGCCGACCGCCAGCACCACCCCGGCGGCCAGGCCCATGCCCTGGTTCTGCGCGCCCGGGGAGCCGACCAGCCGGTAGACGACCACCGGCAGCGTCGGCCCTTGCGGGCGGGCGAGGAACGACGTCGCCCCGAACTCCCCCAGGCTGGTGGCAAGGGCGAAGCCGGCGGCCAGGCCGGCGGCGCGCAGCAGGTGCGGCCCGTCCACGCTGGCCAGTACTCGGCCCGGGCCGGCGCCGAGCGTGGCCGCGACCTCCCGCTGGCGCGGGTCGATCGCCCGCACGCCCGGCAGCAGGGTGCGCACCACCAGCGGCACGGCGACCACCGCCTGCGCCAGCGGCAGGATCCACCAGCTGCGGGTCAGCCCGGTCGGCGCCAGGGTGATCAGGAAGCCGAAGCCCACCGTCACCGCGGACACCCCCAGTGGCAGCATGAAGGCGGCGTCGAACAGGGCGATGCCGCGAGCCAGCAGGCGGCGCCGCGGATTGCGGGAAAGCACCAGGCACACGGCCACCCCCACCGTCAGGGAGATCACCGTGGCGGCCGCGGCCACCCGCAGCGAGTTGCCGGCCGCCTCCCAGACCGAGACGAGCAGGGCGTTGTCGCCGCCGGTGGTGGACAGGTCGGCGTAGTTGGCGAGCGTCCAGTGCCCGGCGCGTCGCAGCGAGCGGATCACCAGCACCGCCATGGGCGCCACCAGGAGACCGCAAATGGTCAGGGCGGTGACTCCCAGGGCCGGGGCGTCGGCGACGCGCAGCGGCGTCGCGGGCACATCGGTGCGCAGCGCCAGGTGGGCCTGGCGGGCGCGGCGGGCCCGCTCCCCCACCCACAGGGCGGCGGCGATCACCACCAGCTGCACCACCGACAGCACGGCGGCGGCCCGCAGGTCCAGGTAGCGGGCGGTGAGCTGGTAGATCTCCGTCTCGATGGTGCCCGCGCCGGTGCCGCCCAGCACCAGCACCACCCCGTAGGCGGTGGCGCACAGCAGGAAGACGGTGGCGGCGGCGGAGGCGATGGCGGGCAGCAGGCTCGGCAGGGTGACGGTGCGCCACGCCCGCCACGGGGAAGCGCCCAGGGTGCGGGCCGCCTCCACGGCGCGCGGGTCGAGCCGGCACCACATGGTGCCGACGTTGCGCACCACATAGCCGTAGTTGAAGAACACCAGGGCGGCGATCACGGCGGTGCGGGTGCCGTCCAGGTGCAGCCCGCCCAGGGGCCCGCCGGTGGTCACCAGGGCGTGGAAGGCGGTGCCGACGACGACGCTGGGCAGCACGAAGGGCACCGTGACCACGCCGCGCAGCAGGCCCTGGCCGGGGAAGCGGCGCCGGTAGAGCACGAGCGCCCCGGGGATGCCGAGGGCCACGCAGATGGCGGTGGCGCCGGTGGCCTGAATGAGGGTCTGGCCGATCACCCGCCAGGTGCGCGGCCGGGTCAGCACCTCGCCGAAGCCACCCAGGTCGAGGGCGCCGTCGGGAGCCAGGCCGCGCCCGATGAGGGTCAGCACCGGCCAGGCGAAGAACACGCCGAGGAAGGCCAGCGGGACGGCGACGGCGAGGGCCCAGCCGATCCGTTCCCCCGCCGTCGCCCGTGCCCCCGCCGAGACCGGCACTTGTAACACGCCGAAACCGGCACTCGTTACACGCCCAGACCGGCACTTGTTACGCGCCGTCGTCACCGGCCGGCCTCCATTCCCACCGTCACTGGCCAACGGCCTGGGCCCAGGTGGTCAGCCATTCCTGCTGGTGGGCGGCGATGTCGTCGGGGTCGACGACGATCGGATCCTCCGCGGTGGCACCGAAGTTTGCGAGGTCGTCCGCGAGGGCGGCGTCGGGGTCGACGGGGTACATGTACATGGCGTCGGGGATGGCCTCCTGCACGTCGCGCGACAGCATCCAGGCCACGAAGGCGGCGGCGCCGTCGGGGTTGGCGGCCCCGGCCAGCACGCCCGCGTACTCGACCTGGCGGGTGGCGGTGCGTGGCAGGGCGGCGGTGGTTGCGATGCCGTCGTCGTTGAGGGTGGCGGCGGGCGAGGAGGAGTAGGAGACGACGATCGGGTAGGCGCCGTCCCCGCCGCCGGCGGTGAAGTCGGTGTAGTAGGCGTCCGACCAGCCCTCGTCGATCTTGGTGCCGTTGGCGACCAGGTCCTTCCAGTACTGGGCGAAGCCGTCCTCACCGAAGTGGCCGATGGTGGCCAGCAGGAAGGCCATGCCGGTGGAGGAGGTGGTGGGGTTGATGGCGACGAACATGTCCTTGTAGGCGGGGTCGGTCAGGTCCTCGAAGATGGCGGGCACCTCCAGGCCGTGGTCGGAGAGCCAGAAGGTGTCGACGTTGACGCACACCTCCCCGAAGTCGATGGGCACGAGCGCGGGGGTGTCGTCCACGATGTAGGGCGCCAGGTAGTCAGCGGCGCCGTCGGGCAGGTTCAGGGCGACGTCGGTGTCGATGACGCCCTCGGCGAGGATGCGGGAGGCCATGGTGTTGTTGATGCCGAAGACGGCGTCGCCGAGCGGGGCGTCCTTGGTGAGGATCAGCTTGTTGGCGACCTCGCCGCCGTCGCCGGAGCGGGCGATCTCCAGGGTGTAGCCGGTGTCTGCCTCGAAGGCGGCGATAAGCTCATCGGGCAGGTCGAAGGAGTCATAGGTGACGACGGTGACGGTACCGTCCGAGGCCGTGGAGCTCGTGCCGGAGCCGCCTGTCCCGGAGCCGCAGGCCGCGAGCGCCAGGCCGACGGCGGCGGTGGCGCCTCCGGTGAGCAGCGCGCGGCGGCTGGGGCGGATGGCGGCAAGCCGGTGGGCGCTGCGCGTCGATGCGGCAAGCGCGACGCCGTTGGACGGGGCGGTTAGAGGTGACGCGGCGGCGCGGACGGCGGCCTTCCTGGTGCTCATAATGTTCCTCCTGGATGGTGGTCCGGAGGGCCCGGGCGCAGTCGGTGCGCCCGGGGAGATCTCGACTTCCTTCGCCGGTGCGAACCGGAGCAGGTTCGAGGGTCTGCGGCTGCCCGCACTCTCAGCGCCGTGGCCGCGGGCGGGGCGGCCCCGCCGACGACGGGGCGCTCCCCTGTCGTTGTGGGGCCAGCTTAGCGCGGCGGCCAGCTGCGTTGCGCAGGGCGCCGCGGCCCAATGCTCCGGGCCGGAGCCGACGGGGGCACGGAACAGCGCCTGCGAGGCCGCTGCAAAAACCCGGGCAAAACCCGAGGTGGGGTGAGTCCACGCATATGGTCCCTATACCGTGTGACAGGATCGGGGCGGGGCGGTGAGCGGCCCGCCTACCGTCGCCGCCGTCAGGTGTCCAGTCATCAAGCAGATTTCAGGGGGTAGTCACCATGAAGAACAGTCTCGGTTGGACAGCCGCATCCGCTCTTTCGCTCCTGGCCTCGAGCGCTATCGCCGAGAGGGCCGTGGCCGCGGGGTGGAAGGCTGTCACCGGCAAGCCGGCGCCGCAGGACGAGGATCAGGTGCTCAGCTACCGACTCGGAGAGGTTGTTGCCTTCGCCCTGGTATCCGGCGCGATCATGACGCTGACCCGGCAGCTGACGCTGCGGCAGGCCGCCAAGATCCACGCCCGCCGCAGCGGAGTCGTGCCGGGCGTGGGCGAAGCGACCGCGCTGGAGGCCTGAGGGCGGGCAGTGACACCCATCGCCGCCCCTGCGGTTGCGTCACTTCACCATTGACTACGGCGGCGACGCCGTCAGTGACTGCGGCGCAGCGGGGTGACGGTGGCGTCGCCCGGGGCGGCCGGCGCCGTCGTCGGGCTGGAGCCGTCGCGCGCGCCGTCCCAGTCAGGGATGAAGGGGGCCGGCAGCGGCGCGAACCAGTTGTTGAAGTGATCGGGCGCGTCGGCGGGCGGGACCAGGCCCATGGCGATCAGCGCGTGAGCGGGCTGGTCCGGGCCGGACAGGGCGTCCACCCAGGCCTCCCAACGGTCCTCGTCGATGCCGGCACCACGCGAGTCGGCGATGACACCGCCGAGGTTGAAGATGTCATGGAGCACGATGGCGTCGGCCATGGTGCGTACCAGCGGCTCAGCGCTCGCAGGGCCGGCGTCGGTCAGGCGCAGGGTCATGTCCCGGGCGGTGCCGCGCAGCTGGAAGACGAACTCGTAGTCGTAGCGGGTCAGCCACAGCTGCGGCAGGGTGGAGCCGATGTGGGTCTCGTCGAGCTGGCCCAGGTGGGCACCGCGGGGAAGTGAGGCCAGGCCTTCGAGGTCCTCGGCTACGGACATGTCGAACAGGAAGGTCCCCAGGGCGAAGCAGCGGGCGGCGTCCTCCCCGAGTGTACGTGCAAGCCGCGGGGAGTAGACCTCGGACAGGACGGTAGGGATGTCGTCCCAGTCGGGAACGGGTAGGTCGGCCGCGGCCTGAGCGGCCAGGTCCTCCGCGTCGAGACCTTCGAAGGGGTCGTAGGCCTCGTCAGGGATGTCGTATCCAGGGACGCCGAAGGCGGTGCCGAATCCGCCCGGGCCGTCGAAGCCGGGGCCGAAGCTGCCTGGACCGATTGGCATCGCGCCGCCCGGGCCAGCCGACGTGGCGCCGCCCCGAAGGGCGGCGCGGAGGCCGTCCAGGGCGGCCACGTGGATGGGCGGCTCCCATTCGAGGGCCTCCCACACGCCCGCCTGCTTGTCGCCGCGCACCTGGGTGCGGCCGGCCTCGTAGTTGCGCCAGGTCTGCTCGGAGACGCCGGCGCGCGCAGCCATCTCCAGCACGCTCAGGCCGAGTTCCTGGCGGCGGGCCCGCATCGCCTGGGCAATGTCGGGATCGTCGGGCTCGTGATGGTCGTCGGTCTTCCGGTGTGTGCTCATGATGGTTCCCCAGGGTCCATTGCGATCATGCTTTTCAGTGGCAACGCCACCAACGGCGAGGAGCCTGCGGCGCTCCCGAATGCGCGCTGGCAGGCGCTCGCACGCTCCCAGCTCTGCGCTGACGGGAATCCCCAGACGGTGGTGATCAGCCTGCGCACTCGCAGCGTATAGGGAGCGCCCGCGTGTTGCCAGTGATACCAGCGCGCAGGCGGCGTATCGCCGCCAGACACGAGAAGGCCGCCCCACACCCGGGTGATACCGACGCGCAGGCAGCGTATCGGCTTCGGCGGGGCGAGAAACTCGCCTGTGTCCAAACGCCGCTGGAGCTGCGTTGGGGGCCGGGCTCCGGGCGGGTGCCCACGGTCGTGTTCCCCAGACGGCACTGGGGCTGCACTGCACGCAACAACCTCTCCCTCACAACCCGCATTCCTAGACTTTTTCCCGCGATTCCGCCGATCTCTTCAAAACAGCAGAATCCGGTCCTGAGCCTCCAGCGTGCAGCGGACCCCTCGTTGCACGCTGGAGGCCCCTCAACCATCCCGCAACAAAATCCAAACCGCAGAATCAAGCCGATCCCGGTCGCGCGCCCGAACCGCATGCGTGCAAACTCACTCGACCGGCCCCGCACCATGACCCGCCCCAGCTTCCAGCTACCTCGCGCCGCAACTCATCCCGGCCCCCGCCGACCCCATGCACCCATCCCACCGCCGCCTACAACGCAATGCCCCTCGCCACGAGCACCGGCAACAGCCCCGCAAACCACACAGCCGAACCGATTCCCGACTCTTTCATGTTCGGGGCGCAGTGGCTGAAGCGTCTACTACGCCGGTTAGGCGTTAACAACGCTACTTAACGGCCTGCTGTATACCTCGCAGCCCTTCAGCAAGCCGTTAACAGGCGTTGTTAACCCCGAAGTAGCGTTGCAGGCGTCCCTGCTTCCGGGCGCGGGAATGTCGGCGGCAGAATCGGACACGGGGGATGCCGACCTCCTAACGCGAACCACCCATGACACCCGTCATGTCGGCCAGCGCCAGACAGGTCAGTGAGGCCCGACGCCCGCACCTGTTCTGCCCCAATCCCTTCCCACCCGCATCCCAACCGCCACGTTCATGGGGCTGCAGGCACTCACCTCGGTCCCGCATGCGCCGACAGCCACAGCCCGTTACGCCATCCACCACAGTGGACACAGTCATTGGTCAGAACAGGTGGTCATAATCGTGTCAACCACACCCAATCGGCGTTATCCCAGCACTCATCCATGGATCACCTTCAGGTTCAGAGCGGACAGAATGAATCCCAGGACCTGGGTTCTGCTAGGCGAGGCCACCTCAAAATGTGAGCACCTGGCCGGATCGGCCATGCCCCCTCGTTCGCAGAGGGACTCAACCGGATCAGCCTGGAGCGTGGCACGTACGGCACAACCAGCATCGAAGGCAACACTCTGACCGAAGCCGAAGTACGCGACATCGTCGAAGGGCGAGCCAGAACTACACCGTCGCGTGCGTATCAACGCCAGGAGATCGAGAACCTAGTGTCTTTGTTCAACGACATCATTCAAGAGTGCCTGCCCGACAACGCCCCGCCGCTGTCAGCCACACGATTAAAGGATCAACACGCTCGCCTGATGGTAGGTCAGCCGGAGAACGAAGACGTTGTTCCCGGTGCGTTCCGTACGCACGATGTGCTGGTCGGACGCTACCGCGGCGCGCCACCGGAAGACTGCGAGTATCTAGTCGACTGTCTATGCGAATGGCTGAACAACGAGCTGTCCCAGTTGAGCGACGACCCCGCCCTGCGGACGCCCATGGCCTTCATACTCGCCACGCTGGCCCACCTGCATCTGACTTGGATTCACCCCTTCGGCGACGGGAACGGACGCATGTCCCGCCTGCTGGAGTTTGAACTACTCATACGTGCTGGAGTTCCAGTACCCGCCGCCCATCTCTTGTCCGACCACTACAACAAAACCCGCGACATGTACTACTCCATCTTGGAGCAGACCAGCGTACGCCCCGATTACCCGGCAGAGGACTTTATCCACTACGCAGCACAGTGCCTTGTGGATGGTCTGCGCGAGCAGATCGTGCAAGTGCAGGAGATGCAGTTATCCATCATGTGGCAGTCCTACGTCCACGAGCGGTTCCATGGTCAGCACACTCAGGCGCGAACCAGGATGAGAGACCTCGTGCTGGCCCTGCCCGTCGGCCTTTGGACCCCAGTCGATGACGTAACAATCCTTAACCGGGGTCTAGCCGAGGCGTATCGGAGCAAGACTTCGAAGACCGTGACGCGCGACATCAACGGCCTGGTCAAGATGGGGCTGGTCGAGAAACAGCGTGGCCACGGCGTGCGCCCCCGCGTCGAAGTCATGTCCGCATTCCTTCCTCCGCGACGCGACCCATCAGGGGAGCCAATGAGCTGATCCATTCAGTGACAGTGCTTCCGACGCGCCGTCAGCAGCGCTTGTCATTTCGACGCGTCCTCTCGACGCGTTCACCACGCAAGCGCTTTGACGGGCGCTTGCGCGACGCGGCACGGCGGAGCCCTCCGAGCCGCGCTTTCACAGCACTCTCACCCATCCCCATGAGTGCAAGTCTTCTCTCCTGCGCGCGCAGCCACACCAGCTCATCGCTACGGCGCATCACCCGACGAGCGCAAGTTACAACAATAGGATGACGGGCACCATCATAACCACACATGATCACTATCATCCACAAACAGGTCATTAGGAGATACGCAGACGCCGTTAAAATACGTACAACTAGACGCAAATCGGGCACAGCTAGGACACCCGAAAGCATGGTCAGCAACACAAGAACACCCACAATAAGACTAGACGCCACCGCAACTACCGCCAAAAAGACACCCTGACCCTTACCCCAACTACACCCCCACGCGAAAGCACGCACACAGAGGGCCAGGACAAGCGACGACACGGTAATGATTACAGCGGCCTGCCCCCAGCGAAAAAAGACGGCGAGGAGTATTGGAACAATAAGAAGCAACAACGCCATCACCACCCACCAACACATGCGTACAGCCTTTCCCCGGCTACGAACGTGCTCCAACACTTTGTTCCGCATTAAGAGTTCATCGCCACCTGGGCAACGCACATGCCTGTTTATTACGCGAAGATACCCCTGTTCATATTCCCACCATATTGCGCGACGACGCGCTTTCACATCCTCCGTCACATAGTCGATCGCGCGCCCATAAAGCCAGATCGGAATTACAACTGACACAGCAGCAACAGACCATATGGGCCAGATCGACACCAGCACCGCAACCTTAGGCCCCTGCCGAAACGCAGCCGGGTCAGGCGTCCACAGCAAGCAGACGTATAAAGCGGGCACCCACACACAATACATAGCCAGCCAGAACAACAGCGCCCCCCTAGGCGTCCGCCATACGCTGTTCATTATCGTATCGCGCCGCCCGACCCGTTTAACAGATGCGCGGACTTGAAATCCAAACACCGCAATTATGGCACACTCGGCCGCAAGCAGTGCGGACACTAACGTCACCCCCGTTGAAACAGATCCATCCAATCCGAAAGAGCAGCGATTTAGCCCCTCCACTCCGGTAGTCACATCGGCAGCTATGCACCGCCTGCCTACCGCCCTAATCTTCGCCAATTCCGAGAGCAACAGCTCGGGAGAATTGTCGCCGTGATGGTCAATCATTACACACAACGCCCACACGCAAATACCCAGCAACCCCGGCACTGTGAGCATAGCAATGTTACCACCATGCTCCCAGACTAAGCCTCGCTCATAACGCTTGTCTCGTTTCTCCCTCGAGCCGATCCGACCGTCCTTACCCTCCTCAAGACTTGGGTCCTGCCCAAGGTCAAGAGGGACGATCGCAGAGTCATCTTTTTGCGCAGCGCGCGGGCCCCTGACCCATCTCAGGATGCGCTGTACGCGGCCGGATTGCTCAGCCCCCGTCTTATTCTCAGTACCATTCGTCGACTCGTTCTTCTGCGACTCAGGCTCCTGGTCGGCCTCTTTCTCATCGCCCTCGTTTCCGACAAGTGCCGTGGCCTGCGACTGTCTCTCATCACCACGCACGTCTTCGCGCTCGCTCATGATAGCCTCGGTTCTCGCCGGCTGGTCAGGGTCTCGGGCGGAGCCGGCGGATGCCGCCTACGTCGATGTTGCCACAGGAGTCCGACGCGAGCTACCGGCCTGCACTGAGCACTCGGGAGGACGCGCATGAAGGGCTCGAGGCGGCCCGCGCACGCGGCAGCTGGACCCGCTCGCACCCGCCCTTGCACTCAGTCGCCGACCACTCGCTCGTAGACGTGCGGCTCCAGGGCGCGCATCTGGTCCTCGATGGCGCGGGCGAGCAGCGGCTCGTCCAGGCGCAGCCCGAGTTCGACGTTCTGTTCCTCCGCGCTGCGGGACACATTCGCGCTCGTGACGACCACGATCTGGTGATCCACCACCACGAACTTGGCGTGATTGCGCGGCCGCTTCCCGCCTCACCGGCCCGCGCACGCATCACAATGGCACCCCTGAGCTCACGCGCGACCTGCGCGGTGGTGGGCGCCCAGGGTGTCCAGGTCATCGAAGGCATCAGTGGAGATCGTCTCGGGCAGGCCGCGGTCCGGAACGATCGAGTTGCCGACCTCCAGCTCCCAGATGACGGTGAGTTCCTCACCCATGCGGTCCTCGGCCAGCGATTGCAGTGAGACCAGGTGCTCCAGGCAGGTGCGAGAATCGTCGGCGGGGCTGTGGGGCAGGCCCTGCTCGCGCACGTCGGTGACGGCCCAGGTGGCGCCCCGCACCTGCACAACCTGCCCGGGTTCGGGCAGGGCCGGAGCAGCATCAGTGCCGGAATCCTGGCCGGACCTTGCGGTCGCGCCCGTGGACTGGGGTGAGGTCTGCGTAGTCATCGGTGCCTGTTCATGCCGAGGTGCCCAGATATGAACGGGGCCACTGCAGCCTCGGCCACCACCACCTGCGTGCATACGAGCACCACCCAATGAGGCCGAGCCCGTTCCGAGATCCGCCACGGGTGCATCCAGGCGGGAACCCACCTCACCCTTGCGAAACAACTCGCTCTTCGGTAACTACTTGCCGATCTGGAAAGTACTTGCTACTGTCGCCCCATGAGAACCAAATCGAATCTCATATCCGACCACGCCGCGAGCGTCGGCCCGCACACACCGGGCACCCCCGGCAGCGCGGGCGCCGCCCACGTCCCGTTGACCCCGCCCCTTCACTCATCCCGCGCCTCCCGCCACCATCCTGTGGTACCGGCCGGCCTGGCCATTGCCACCCTCGCGCTGCTGGCCGCCATCGCCACAGGCCTCGTCCACGGCTCCGCGGACATGATCAGCGCCGGCGTCATAGGACTCCACGTCACGATCTCCTGTGCGGTGACCCCCTGGGTCATCACCCGCGCAGTCACGCCCACTCCCGCCACAAAGGAGACCTCCTGTGCCTGACCACGACCTCCACCCCGCCGACCCTCAGCAGACAGGCCTGGGGTCCTCGGACTCTCACTTTCACCCCTCGGGCCCCCATCCCGCCGAATTCCAGAGCGTGAGTCCCCAGCAGGCGCGCGATCTACTACGCCAGGCCGACCACCTGGGCACCGCTGCCGCCTCGGGGGCCGGGACCCCCTACGCCTTCTTCCTCATCGGCCTTGGCGCGCTCTGCTCCATGCTGGCCGTCGCCATCTACCTGGTCAGCCTCACCGACGAGAGGCTGATTCTGCTCCCCTTGACCGTCTTCCTGATCTGGCTCGGCGCGCTCATCGCCGCCATGGTCATGACCGCCCGCGCCGCCAGCCTGGGTTTCACCCGCCGCTGGCGCGTCTCCATATTCTCGTGGGTCGCCGTCTGGGGAGTGACAGCATTCGGCAGCACCGTCTTTTGGGTCGGTGAACTATGGTTCACCATCATTGCGGTCCTGGCGCTAATCGCCGTGACCGTGTGGGGCGCATTGCGGGAGGTCCGATGACAGGCCCTGCCACAGACCCCGCAGCCTCTGCCTCCGGGGACACGCCCCAGCACCCGCGCCACCAGCTTGTTGACGCGCTGATGCACCCCGTGCGCTTCTCCCTGGTAGCCGCCCTGGCCAATGTGGAGCAGGCCGACTTCCCCACGCTGCGCGACACCCTCCAAGTCAGCGACTCGGTACTCAGCCGCCAGGCCTCCCAACTGGAGCAGCTGGGAATCGTCGCCATCCGCAAGGGATACGTGGGCAAGCGGCCCCGCACCTGGATGTCCCTGACCCAGGAGGGCCGCTCACGCTGGCAGACCCACCTCGCCGCGCTCCAGGCGATCGCCGGGCCATGACCCGCTCCCCAACCAGCCCACACCTCAACGCGGCGATTATCAACCGGGGCGTGGACACCGGCGACACCGCCTACATCTGGCGTGCCGGCGGCCTCATGGCCGCCGGCCGTGTCGCTCAAGGCATCTGCGCTTGCCACCTGCCCAGCCGCACGCTTAAGACGCCTTCACGACTCCCGCAATACCAGACTTTTCACTGAAATTCCGCCATTTCGCCCCAAACTGCCGAATCCACCGCGGAGTCTCCCATGTGCGCCGACGTCCCCGCCGCACGCAGGAGGCCTCACAGGGCCATACACCGCCTGCTCAAAACCGCAAAATTAAGCCATTTCCGCCAACACACTCGTTTCTTGAGCGTGCGTCACACCTGCTGTGCCCCGCAGAACCAACGCCCGTCCTCCCCGGCCATCGGCCATGTTCGCCCCAGCACCCTCGCTGGACGCCTTCCCGCGTCCCGTCCATCGAACCAACGCCCACTCCTGTCACAGAATGCACCACTTTCGGATCGCGGCGCCATCAGGATCACGACGAAGCCGCAGGATTCCGCGATCACCGTTAGCACGAGCAGCGGTCACGGCGCTGAAAGTGGTGCATCCAATGACACCCCGCCGCCACGCCGACAGCCTCCGCCCACACCCGAGCCGCCACCAGCCCCGCCCCAGCCACCTCACCCGCGCCCCGACGCACCTTTCATCCACATCCCACTCGCATCCCAGCCGCGCCTTGGTGACGCCTGCACCCCGGCACCCGTGCACTTGCGTAGGCTGACGCCATGAGTTGGCTGATGGGCATCCGCGTCGTGTGCACCATCATCGTCGCAGTCACGACGGTGATCGGCGTCTTCGTATTCGGCCACGCCTGTTGCACCATCGCCAACCGCATGGGCGTGGGCCGGCCCGTCCCCCGCGAGCGCCTGCGCCCGGTGGGCCGCCGCCTGGCGCGCATGCTCGGCGAGGTCCTCGGCCACACCGCCTTCAAGGGTCGCCCCTGGATCCGGGCCGCGCACTGGCTGGTGATGGTCAGCTTCCCCCTGCTGTTCCTGACCCTGGTCACCGGCTACGGCCAGGTGCTGGCGGGCCCGCACTGGGAGCTGCCGTGGCTGGGTCAGCAGGCCTGGTGGGCGTGGGTGGTTGAGCTCATCGCCTGGCTGAGCCTGGCGGGCATCGTCCACCTGATCATGGTGCGCCGCCGCCTTACCCGCCGCCGCGCCGCCGCACCCCCCTTCAACACCGACTCCGCCGGCGGCACCCGCACCCGCACGTCCCGCTTCGCCGGCTCCAGCCAGGGGCAGGCGCACTTCGTGGAGGCGGTCGTGGCCGGCGTGGTGATCTGCGTGTTGGTGCTGCGAATGCTGGAGCACGCCCAGCTCGCACTGTCCGCCGACCCGGCCGACGCCGCCCTGGCCCACTGGACCCACTTCCCACTGACCGCCTGGACCGGCCCGCTGTTGGCGCCGCTGGGCGCGAACACCCTGGCGGCCGCTATCACGGTGGTGGCGACCATCAAGGTCGTCATCTCCATGAGCTGGTTCGTGGTGGTGGGCCGACAGCCGTCGATGGGCGTGGCCTGGCACCGCTTCCTGGCCTTCGTGAACCTCTACGCGCGCCGCAACACCGACGGCACCAAGGCGCTCGGCCCCGCCAAGCCGCTGGCGCTGCCGGACGGCCGGCCGCTGACCGCTGACACCCTGGACGACCTCGACGCCGCCATGGAGGCCGCCGAGGAGGCGGGCACCGAGGTCAAGCTGGGTGTGGAGCGCATCGAGGACTTCACCTGGAAGGGCCTGCTGGACTTCTCCACCTGCACCGAGTGCGGCCGCTGCCAGGACCTGTGCCCGGCGTGGAACACCGGCAAGCCCCTGTCCCCCAAGCTGTTCACCCTGGCCCTGCGCGACCATCACGCCGCCGCCGCCCCCTACCTGCGGGCGGCCAGCGCGCTCGGGGTCGAGCCCGACGATGTCACCGATGAGATGCTGGCTCAGCGCCGAGGTTCCCGCGGCCCGCTCGGGCGGCTGACCGGCATGACCGACGGCCTGGAGGACGACGACGATCTGGGCCTGGCCGCGGGCAGCGCCCACACCGGTGATGTGCTGGGCGCCCTCCTGGCCGCCAAGGCCGCCCCCACTGAGACGGGCGTGGCCATGCGGCCGGCACCCCTGGCCGGCGAGGTGATCCCGGCCGACGTGCTGTGGTCCTGCACCGCCTGCGGGGCGTGCGTGGACCAGTGCCCGGTGGACATTGAGCACCTGGACCACATCATCGACCTGCGCCGGCAGCAGGTGCTCATGGCCTCCGCCTTCCCCAAGGAGCTGGGGCAGATGTTCCGCAAGCTGGAGTCCAAGGGCAACCCCTGGGGGCTGGCGGCGCGCAAGCGCATGGACTGGGCCAAGGGCCTGGACTTCGACGTGCCGGTAATCGGTGAGGACATCGAGTCGGCCGAAGAGGTCGACTACCTGTTCTGGGTGGGCTGCGCGGGCGCCTACGAGGACCGGGCGAAGAAGACGACGCGGGCGGTCGCCGAGCTGCTGCACACCGCGGGGGTGTCCTTCGCGGTCCTGGGCGACGGCGAGGCCTGCACCGGCGACCCGGCCCGCCGCGCTGGCAATGAAATCCTGTTCCAGACGCTGGCGGCGCAGAACGTCGAGGCGCTCAATGAGGTCGGCGCGCAGAAGATCGTGGTGACCTGCGCCCACTGCTTCAACACGCTGGCCCGCGAGTATCCGCAGGTTGGAGGGCACTACGAGGTGGTGCACTACACGCAGCTGCTCAGCCGGCTGGTGCGCGAGGGGCGGCTGCGCCCGGCCCCGCCGCAGACGGCGAAGCCCGCCGCAGAGGCTGGGGTCGGCGGCGCTCCGGGGGAGGGCGTCGAAGGCGTGGCGGGGCTGGCGGGAGCGGCCCGAGGCACGAGGGCCGCGGGTGGTAGCCGAGACACCCTCCCGCGGGACGCCGCCCCATCCCCTACTGCCCCGACCGTCACCTACCACGACGCCTGCTACCTGGGCCGCCACAACCGCATCTACTCCCCGCCGCGTGAACTGCTGGAGGCGACCGGCGCCACCACCGTGGAGATGCCGCGCAGCCGGGACCGCGGTTTCTGCTGTGGCGGGGGCGGGGCACGCGCCTTCATGGAGGAGTCGATCGGCACGCGCATCGCGGTGGAGCGCTCGCGGGAGGCCATTGGCACCGGCGCGCAGGTGGTCGCCACGGCCTGCCCGTTCTGCACCACGATGCTCTCCGACGGCGTCGCCTCCGAGGGCGCCGACGTGCGCGTCACGGACGTGGCCACCCTCATGCTGGAGGCCGTCCACCGCGGCCAGCAGCCGACCCCCGTGTGAGGACCCGTCGGCCGGGGATGCGGCGACAGCGCCGTCCACTCCTCCGGCCCGACGACGCCCTCTCACACCCGAACACGGCCACCACACCGCAACCGCCGGCCCGAACCACCACAGCCGCGAACACGAAGAACTCGTTTACTACGCCAGTTCAACGTCTGCTACGCCCTTTAGGCGTTTGCTGAAGGCCTCAGAACCCTTCAGCAAACCCCTAACTGGCGTTCCCAACACCGAAGTGGCGTAGCAGAGAACGCCCCGGCGTCGGCGGGGTCCTCCGGCCAGCCTGTCCCCGGCCGGACGGGTGAGTCGAGAAGGGCTCCGGTCAGCGGGCACGGGTCGGGCACGGCTCACCTCCGGTAGGGGTCGATGTGCAGGCGCATGCCGCGCGGGTCACGCACCAGCCCAGCCGTCTGAAGCAGGTCGCCGACCACCCGGTCGAGTGCGGAGATGCCGTTGAGCGTCTCCACCACGCGTTTGCCCGGGCGGGCAGTGTCTCGCAACGCGGCGCGGGTCTCGGCGGCGACGACGGCGTTCAGCGCCTGTTCCAGCTCCGCCGTCTCGGTGGTGTAGCAGGTCAGGGCGCGCAGCCGCTCGGCCGCATGCAGCACCGGCCGCCCGCCGATCAGGACGACGTGTGCACCCTGCCGCGCGGCCGGGCGCGGCAACTCGCCGGCATCTGGGGCGCCTGCGATATCCGTGGCCCGTGCCGCCAACTCGGGCGGCAGTGCCGGCTCGGGCCAGGGGACGACGCCGCCCACGAGGCAAGCGGGATCCTTCAGGTCCAAGACCACCGGCGGCTCGGGGCGGGCGATGGGCGGGGGTGCCGACTCCCGCCCGGTCGTGGGCTCGTTCGACGCCGCAGCGGCGGACGCAACGAGGTGGTCGGCCGCCTCGGAGCGCATGTCGTCGGCATCCGTATCCTTCACGGCCAGGGCGCGCAGTCGGTCGACGGTCTCTCGGTCGGCGAACTGACTCGGCCCGAGCCCTTCGACAAATGCTCCGCGCGCCACCACGCCGGCATCCTCCATGCGGCGCAGCACCGGCAGCAGCGGGCCGATGCCTCCCGGCACTCCGGCGGCGAGCGCCACGTCCCGGCCGACGACGCCGTAGCGGTCGAGCAGGGATTCGACGTCGGCGACGGCCTGCTCCTCGGCCGTGGCCTGCGGTGGGGAGAGTCGGCGCCAGGAGGCGGTCGCGAGCGCTGCGGCGAGTGCCGGGTCGTGGGAGGTCGTGGTGCTGCCGAAGGTGGGAGCGCCGCCGTTCGAAGCCGACTGTCGCCGGGGACTCGATTCCGGCGGCGCCGGTGCTGCGGGCGGGGTCGACGATGTCGATGCTATGGGCGGAGTCGACGGCGGCGCTGTTGGCTGCGTCGATTGCGGCGAGCCCGCGGCTCCCGCAGGGCGAGCGCGGCCGGTGTAGTAGCCGGTGCGGTATCCGCCGTAACGGCGGGCGCGACGACTGCGCACCCGCCGGGGCGGGGCGGCGGTCGGCCGCGGCTGGAGGAGCGCACGCACCGGCGCGAAGGACTCGGTCGTGAGCCGCCCGGCGAGCACCAGTCCCCACTGCTCCTGCGCCGCTAGTTCGTCCCTGCCCACGGGATCACCGACCATGGGGGCCAGCGGGGAGTCGGAGGGGAAGAAGGCGATCTCGCCCAGCGCGGCACCACCCCGGCCCGGGGCCGGCAGGTCGCGGGGTGCCGCCGGGGGAATGGTCGTCGCCGGTGGCCTCGGGGCGGCCCCGGCGGAGGGCGTCGCAGAGTCCGCCGCCCCGGCATCCGCTTCGGCCCACCGCCCGGCCCCGGTCCCGTCCGCCGCCCCGGCATCCGCTTCGGCCCACCGCCCGGCCCCGGTCCCGTCCGCCGCCCCGGCATCCGCTTCGGCCCGCCGTCCGGCCCCGGCTCCGTCCGGTGTCCGGCAGACCCAGACCACCTCCCCGGAGCCGATGAGCTCATCCAGCATGGCGGGACGGTAGTCGGCGACCCGGGTTGGGAAGACCACCGCCTCCCACAGTCCGGCCGGCAGCCATACGCCCTCCAGGGCGGCAATCGCCTCCGCGAGCGCCTCCACGCCGTGTCCGGGCGCGACGCCGACGCCGATTTCACCGCTGCCGACGGCGGTACCGGGCGCTGCCCGCGACCCCGCCGCCACTGGTACGGCGCCCGCCTCCTCCGCACGCGCAGTAATGCCGGCGCGTTCCAGCACGAGCCGCTGCAGGGCCGCGGCCGGCACCGGCTTCACGGCGGCGCGTGCCTTGGCCAGTGAACGGTTGCGCACCCTGGTGAACACGCCGGGCGCCATCCAGCGGGCCTGATCGCCGCCGCCCAGGCGCATGAGGGCGCCCTCGTCGACCAGCGCCTGCAGTACCTCAATGGCCACAGCCGGGCCCAGCCCGAAGGCCTTCGCCGTAGCCTCAACAGTCACCGCGGCGTGGGTGCGGGCGTAGCGCAGCAACAGGTCGGCCAGTGGTGTGCGGGGCACGGTGATGGGGCTCGGCGAAATGTCGGCCGCATCCGGCCCGCCCAGGGCTGCGCAGGCATCAGCGCGCGCTCCCGCGGCGAGGGATGCATCCGCATCGCCCTGGCATTGCGCCCAGTCGGGCACCGCCACGCCGAGGGCACTGCGCAGCATCGCCGCGTCCTCCGCGCGGGCCCAGCACTCGCGCCCACCCACGCGCACGGGGAAGGCGCGCCGCGCCCGTTCCAGTTCCGCGAGCCCGGCGCGCACGCCGCCATCGCTCCCGGCCGCGACAGCCACGCCGGCATCCATTCCGCCATCCATGCCTGCATCCGTAGCGGCATCTGCGCTGCCGTCACCGTCCGAGTCCTGACGCGCTGGCGCCTCACCCACCGCGGCGTCATCGTCGGCCCGGCAGCGTGCCACGAGCTCGCCGACCGAAAGCGGGCCCAGCTCGCGCAGCAGGTCGGCCAGCCCCTCGGCGTCGGCGCGCACCCGCCGCCCGGGGGCCAGGCGCTGCAGCTCGGAGTCGACCCGCGCCATGACCTCCTGATCCAGCAGGTCGGCGATGCCACCGTCCCCAATGAACTCGGCGACGACGTCGGGGTCCAGGGAGAGCAGCCGGGCGCGACGCTCGGCATGCGGCAGGTCCTCCTGGTACAGGAAGGCGCCGGTGTAGCCGAACAGCAGCGGACCGGCGAAGGGCGACGGCACTTGCGTGACCGCCTCCACCAGCGTGGCCGTGCCCGCGGCGAGGCGCTCCATGAGGCCACGCAGCGCTGGCAGGTCCCAGACGTCCTGGAGGCATTCGCGCGCCGCCTCCACCGACACGGGGAAGCCGGGGAACTGGCGGGAGGCCTCCAGCAGTTGACCGGCCTTCATGCGTTGCAGCCACAGCGGGGCGCGACGGCCGGGGTGGGAGGCCGGCATGAGCAGGGCGCGGGCGGCACATTCGCGGAAGCGGGCGGCGAATACCGCCGTATGGTCGACGCGGCTGCGCACCAGCTGCTCGATCTGCGCGGCGTCGAAGGTGAACAGCTCCGCGCCCGGCGGGCGGTCGGTGGGCGGGGTCTGCAGCACCATGCCGTCGTCGGCGGTGACAATCTGCGGGTCGACCCCCAGCCTGCGGCGGGCCCGCTCCTTGACGGCCATGGCCCAGGGCTCATGCACGCGACGCCCGAAGGGGCTGTGCAGGATCAGTCGCCAGCTGCCGTTCTCGTCGCGGCAGCTCTCCAGCACCAGGGTGGTGTCGGAGGGGACGACGCCGGTCGCCGCCCGCTGCTCGCGCAGCAGCGCCACCAGATTCGCTCGGGCGCTCGCATCCAGGCCGGCGCGCGCCAATCGCTGCGTCAGGGCCGGTTCCGGCGGGTCGGCGAGGCCGCCGTCGCCGAGGACCGCGGCGGCCTGACGCAGGAAGGCGCCCTTTGCGGCACCGGTGGCCGCCGGGCGGCCCGCCCCCTCGCCGTGCCAGAACGGCAGGCGGGCGCTGCGGCCGGGGGCCGGGTCGACGATTACGCGGTCGGGCTCGATCTGGCGGATGCGCCAGGAGGCGGTGCCCAGGGTAATCACGTCCCCCACGCTGGACTCGTTGACCATCTCCTCGTCCAGTTCCCCCACGCGGCGGCGGCCGGCGGCGGCGTCGCCCTCGGGCAGCATCACCGGGAACAGGCCGCGGTCGGGGATGGTGCCGGAGGCGGCGACGGCGAGCCGCTGCGCGCCGGGCCGGGCGGTGAGCGCCCCGGTGGCGCGGTCCCAGACGATCCGCGGGACCAGGTCGGCGAGGCCGGCGGAGACGTAGCCGCCGGCGAGCAGGTTCAGGACCGCGTCGAATGCGCTGCGCGGCAGGGTCGCGTAAGGGGCGGCGCGAGTGACGGTGGCGTACCAGTCGTCGGCTTTGCGGTCCTCGACGGCGACGGCGGCCACGGTCTGCTGGGCGAGCACGTCCAGGGCGTTGGGCACCAGGGCGGTGTGCTCGATGCTGCCGGCGCGCATACCCTCGGCGACGACGGCGGCGTCCACGAGCTGGGTGCGTTGGATGGGGTAGATGATCCCGCGGGGCCTGCCGCCGACGCGGTGCTCGGCCCGGCCCACGCGCTGCAATCCGGCAGCGACCGACGGCGGGGGCGCCACCTGGAGGACCAGGTCGATGGCACCCATGTCGATGCCGAGTTCCAGGGAGGCGGTCGCCACCACGCAGCGCAGCCGGCCGGACTTGAGTTCCTCCTCCACCTCGCGGCGCTGCTCCTTGGAGACGGAGCCGTGGTGCGCCTTGGCGATCACGGGCGCCCCCGCGGGCAGGGGCTGGGTGTGCTGGGAGGCCCCCATCTCCCAGGACTCGTGGTGGCGGACCGGCTCACCCATGGCGGGCAGGTTGGAGTCCATCAGGACCGCGGCGTCGGCCAGGTAGCCGGATTCGCCCCTGGTGGGCGAGTCGGGAAGGTCGGCTGCCACGTCCGGAGCTTGCGGGGCAGCTACGTCGGCGGTGACGGCGTCCTCCGCGACGGCCGGGGCTTCGGCGGCCAGTGAGCCTGGGGCGGTGGCCTGGTCTCCTACCGCCAGGGCGGATGCGGCGCCGCGCTCCGCCAGGTAGGCGGCGTAGTCCTCGTTCAGGTGGGCGGTGAGGCGTTCGCAGGCGCCCCGGGAGTTGACGAATACGAGCGTGGTGCGGTAGGCGAGGATCTGCTCCAGCAGCGCGTGCTCGATATGCGGCCAGATGGAGGCCGTCATGCGGGCCGGGGCGCCCGCACCGGTGTCGCGTTTACCGACGGATGCCGCATCCGCATCAAGTCCTTCGGTAGTGGCCTGCCCGGCAGTCGGCGCACCGACAAGACGCCCGCCGACAGGCGCACCCGTCGCCCCGATGGATTCCACCGCCATGGCTTGGCGCAGCGCCCGGTCGCTGCGCCAGGCCTGTCTGCCGCTTCTGCCGCCGGTGCCGGAACCCGCAGGCGAACCGGTAAGACGGCCACCGGCGCCTATCCCCTCCCCCGCCGTCCCGCCGCGGTGGGGCGTGCCCCGCAGTGCCCGCTCGCGGCGGTCCCAGGTGGCCGGCACACGCGCCATATCCGCCACGGGCACGGCGACGGTCACGTCGGGAGTGGCGTGGACGTCGTCGTCGGCAATGACGCTCACCGGGTGGATGCCGCCCAGGAAGCGGGCGATCTCCGCGCGCGGGCGCACCGTCGCGGACAGGCCGATGCGTTGGGCGGGGCGGGGCAGGAGGTCGTCGAGGCGCTCCAGCGATAGGGCCAGGTGGGTGCCGCGCTTCTGGCCGGCGAAGGAGTGGATCTCGTCGACGATGACGGTCTCGACGCTGCGCAGCGTCTCGCGCACGGCGCTGGTGAGCATCAGGTACAGCGACTCGGGAGTGGTGATGAGGATGTCCGGCGGGCGGGTGCGCAGGCGGCGGCGCTCGGCCGGGGTGGTGTCGCCTGTGCGCATGCCCACCGTGATGGGGGCGACGGGCTCGGCCAGGTCTTCGGCGGCCGCGGTGATGCCGGCCAGGGGGCGGCGCAGGTTGCGCTCCACGTCGGCGCCGAGGGCCTTCAGCGGGGAGATGTACAGGACCCGCACGCCGCGCCCGCGCGGCTGCCGCGTGCGACGGCGCTCGGCTGGTACGGCGCCGTCCGGGGCGGCGTCGGCCGGGGTAGCGCCAGCCGGGGTAGCGCCAGCCGGGGCGGGGTCATCGCCCTGGACCACCTGCGCCGCGGACCGGGAGAGGCGGTCAATGGCCGACAGGAAGGCCGCCAGGGTCTTTCCGGAGCCGGTGGGGGCGATGACAAGGGCGTTCTCGCCGCGGCCGATGGCCGCCCAGGCGCGCCGCTGGACCGGCGTCGGCCCGGCCGGGAAGGCGGTGTCAAACCAGGCGCGCGTGGCGGGAGCGAACTCATCTGGCAACGTCGGCAACATCGGAGCCAGGATAGGCGCGACCACCGACATAAATCAGTCCCGTTCCGGCTCGCACCTCGCAGCCGTCTCGGACGGCGGTGGCGGCCAGCGCTGGCTCAAGCGGGGCGACGCCCCACGAACCATTCGCCCGTCAGCGGTCCTCCCGCCCTGCCGACTCCTCGGTCAGGCGGTCCAGAATCTCCGGCACCCGCTGCGTCACCGCAGCCCAGAACAGGTCGTCATTCATGGATCGGTAACCCGTGTTGCCCGCAATGTTCCGCGTCGTGCTAATCGCCAGCCGCTCCTCGCAAGTGACAGCCGTTAGATACGGCGCGAACTCGGGTCGCTCGAACAGTGCCGCCAGCCGAATGATCACCATTGATGCGACGTCATAGGCGTCCGAGCCGCCATGGAACGAGTCTCGCGAGGTGCCGGAAACCATGTGCGTTCCAGCATTTCGTCGGATACGGGGCGCCTGCCCGACTCCATCTGGGCCAGACTCGGCTGCCGCAGGCCAGCGCGTTCGGCCAACTGAGTCTGCGTCAACCCCACGTCACGTCGTGCGGCACGGATGAGCTCGGGCGCCGCATTGGTATCGAAGCGCCTCATGCACCAAGCATCGAGCAGGGATGCTAAAGCGATGGAGGTGTTTGTGTCGGCGACTCAACGTAGCGTGAGCCCCATGTCCGCCACCGCCCCCACCGGCACCGCTCGGTCCAGCCCCACCACCATCAGTGTGCGCGGCGCCCGCGTCCACAACCTGAAGAACATCGACGTCGAGGTGCCGCTCGGGAAGCTGGTGGCCATCGCCGGCGTATCCGGCTCGGGCAAGTCCTCCCTGGCACTGGGGGTGCTCTACGCGGAGGGTTCCCGGCGCTACCTGGAGGCGCTGTCCACCTACACGCGCCGTCGGATCACCCAGGCGGGCCGTGCGGACGTGGACGAGGTCCGGCATGTGCCCGCGGCCCTGGCCCTGCACCAGCGGCCGGCCATCCCCGGCGTGCGCTCCACCTTCGGCACGGCCTCGGAGCTGCTCAACAGCCTGCGGCTGATGTTCTCCCGACTCGGCAGCCACTGCTGCCCCAATGGGCACCCCTGCCCGCCGAGCATGGACGTCGCCCTGATGGTGCCGACCAAGTGCCCCGTCTGCGGGGAGGAGTTCTTCGGCCCCGGCGCGGAGGCGATGGCCTTCAACTCCGAGGGCGCGTGCCCCACCTGCTCGGGCACGGGCACGGTGCGGACGGTGGACGAGTCGACCCTGGTGCCCGACGAGTCGCTGACCATCGACGAGGGCGCCGTCGCCCCCTGGCAGAACCTGATGTGGTCGCTCATGAAGGACATCGTCCGGGAGATGGGCGTGCGCACGGATGTCCCGTTCCGGGAACTGACGGAGCAGGAGCGGGAGCTCGTGTTCCACGGCCCCGCCGAGAAGCGGCATTTCCTGTACGTCAACGAGAAGACCAACACGGCCGCCGAGATGGACTTCACCTACTACAGCGCGGTGCACACCGTGGAGAACGCACTGTCCAAGGTCAAGGATGAGAAGGGCATGAAACGCGTGGAGAAGTATCTCCACGCGGCCGACTGCCCGGACTGCGGCGGCACCCGCCTGAGCCCCAAGGTGCTCTCCACCACGCTGGCGGGCAGGAACTTGGGGCAGGCCACCGCCATGACGCTGGACGCGCTGGTTCCCTGGGTGCGGGGCCTTCCCGCCACCCTGCCCGAGGACATGCGGCCGATGGCGGACAGCATCATCACCTCCTTCCTGGACAACGCCAGGCGCCTGAACGACCTCGGCCTGGGTTATCTCGCGCTCGACCGCGCCAGCAGCACGCTGTCCACCGGTGAGCGGCAGCGGGTCCAGCTCGCCCGCGCGGTGCGCAACGAGACCACGGGCGTGCTTTACGTGCTCGACGAGCCCAGCATCGGCCTGCACCCGTCGAATATCGACGGCCTGATGGAGGTCGTGGACAGTCTGATCGCCGACGGCAACTCGGTGGTGCTCGTCGACCACGACGTGCGCGTCCTCAGGCGGGCGGACCACATGATCGAAATGGGTCCCCTGGCCGGAAGCCAGGGCGGCACCGTCATCGCCCAGGGCAGCATCGACGAGGTCTCCCGCAACCCGCGCTCGAAGATCGCTCCCTTCCTGGCCGAGGGTGCGGAGCTGCTGAGCCGACGCCGTACCGACCGTTCCGAGATGTTCGACCTGGGGACGATCCTCCTGGAGACCGCCCCCATACACACGGTCCACGCCTTGAACGTGGAGGTGCCGAGGGGACGGTTGACCACGGTCACCGGCGTGTCCGGCTCCGGCAAGACCACCATGGTGCTGGAGAGTCTGATCCCCGGGCTCCGGGCCCGGTGCGAGGGGCAGGCACTGCCCGCTCACGTCAGGCGCATCGAAGCCGAGGGCATTCGCAGGGCGAACCTGATCGACGCCTCACCCATCGGCACCAACATCCGCTCAACCGTCGCCACCTACAGCGGCATACTCGACCATCTTCGAAAGACCTTCGCCGGCACGGATGACGCCAAGGCGCGGGGCCTGAAGGTCGGCGCGTTCTCCTACAACACCGGCTCACTGCGCTGCCCCACCTGCGACGGCACCGGGCAGATCTCCCTAGACGTGCAGTTCCTGCCGGATGTGACCATCACCTGCCCGGACTGCGGTGGACAGCGCTACGGCGAAGACGCCGAGGAGATCCTCTGGACGCCGCGACACTCCATGGAGTCATATTCGCTGCCGCAGCTGATGGGCATGGACGTCAGCGAGGCCCTGGAGGTGTTCACGGGCAGTAAGAAGATCCACGAGCGGCTCTCCGTCCTGGATGATCTCGGACTCGGGTACCTGACGCTCGGGGAGGACACTCCCGCGCTCTCCGGTGGTGAGGCCCAACGCCTCAAGCTCGCCAGCGAAATGGGCAGGCGGCAGGAGGATGCGGTGTTTGTGTTCGACGAGCCGACGATCGGCCTGCACCCCCTGGATGTGCAGGAGCTGCTGGACGTGTTCGACCGGCTCGTCGGAGCCGGCGCGACGGTCGTGGTGATCGAGCACGATTTGGACGTGATCGCGAACTCCGACTACGTCATCGACATGGGTCCCGGGGGCGGCGAGGCGGGCGGCCGCGTGGTCGCCGCCGACACCCCGGAGCAGCTGGTCGCCGACCCGGCTTCGATCACGGGACGCTACTTGGCGGAGCATCTGGCTCAAGACGGCGGGCGCTGACTGCCAATGGACTATCACAGCTTCTCGTCCGGCTTCCGTCTTCGCGGCGTCGAACTGCCACCCGGAGGCCCCGACTACGAGCTCGGCAAGGAATTCGGTTCCTATATGGAGACGTATCTGGTACCAGGCGCCACACCCGGGTCAGGCCTTGCCCCACTGTCCGCCCGGCGGTCTGCGAACCGGCTGTCCGGAGACACGGTGTCAAAATCGATGACAAACGACCACCGATGCCCGCCAGCCCCGATCCGGCACCCGCATGATTCCAGCGATTCGTCCGCAGTCACCGACGCCGCCGGACCCGTTTGTCATAGATCCGGACACCCATGATTCCGGTACCCCCGACCACGCATCCGGGCTGCGCCCCGCCAGTCGACTGCTATGACCTCCACAAAGCGGCGGTCCTCCTCAGCGAGAGCCGTTGGGATACGCGCATCGAGTGTGGCACAGCTCCGGCACACCACGAGAGTCCGCTCCGGCCCCGTTGCCGCGCTCGACTGCGCTGTCGCTCCACCGGTCGACTCCACGCGCGCCGTCATTCCCCGACACCGCCCTCCTCGACACCGCCGTCCCCGACGCCGGCATACTTCCGGGGCCGGCCCCTCCCCCGCATGGGTGCGGCCCTGACGCCCCGACCGGCGTCGTCGAGGGCGCGCCGCAGGATGATCTCGATCTGCGCATTGACCGAGCGCAGGTCGTCGGCGGCCCACTTGGCGATGGCCGCGTGGACCGCCGGGTCGAGCCGCAGCAGAACCTGCTTGCGCTTACCGCCCGTCATCGGCGCCCTCCGTCACCGAGCCGACCTCAGGCGTACAGGGAGCCGGTGTTGACGACGGGCTGGGTGCGCTGGTCGGAGCAGAGCACCACCAGCAGGTTGGAGACCATCTGGGCGCGGCGTTCGTCGTCCATGGAGACGATGTCGTCGGCCTCCAACCGCTTGAGGGCCTGATCCACCATGGTGACCGCACCCTCGACGATCTGCTCGCGCGCGGCAATGACGGCGCCGGCCTGCTGCCGCTGCAGCATCGCCTGGGCGATCTCCGGCGCGTAGGCGAGGGAGGAGATGCGCACTTCGATGATCTCCAGTCCGGCGATCGCCACGCGCGCGGCCACCTCCTCGGCCAGCTCGGCGGAGACCAGGTCGGTGCCGCCACGCAGGGAGGTCTCGCCGGGGCCGGGCTCGTCGTAGGGGTGGGTGGTGGCCACGTGCCGCAGTGCCGACTCCGCCTGCGCCTTGATGAAGGCCTCGTACTCCTCGACCGCGAAGACCGCCCGGGCCGTGTCGGCCACCTGCCAGACGACAATGGCCGCGATCTCCACGGGGTTGCCATCAAGGTCGTTGACCTTGATCTCATTGGTCTCGAAGTTGTGGACCTTGATGGATACCTTCTTGCCGGACGTCAGCGGCGGCACCAGGACCAGGCCGGTACGGCGCACGGTGCCGATGTAGCGGCCGAAGAACTGGCGCACGCTGGTCTGCCCGGGGGAGACGATGGTGAAGGAGGTGAACAGCAGCAGCGGGATGATCAGGCCCACCGCACCTACGCCCAGACGCAGCACCCCACCTGAATTGCCTTGGTCCACGGCGATAGCGCCTGCAACAAAGACCGCGACAGACAGGCCGAACAGCCCCAGCAGCAGGAGCAGCACCAGGAACGCCACACCGGATCCGGAACTGGCGGCGGAACGCTCCACAATGTCCACTCGTCCCTTAACGGCACTGGACTCCTGCTGGGCGGTGGGGACGCGGGGCTCCGTGGACATGATGACTCCAGTTCTTGCCGCTGCGGCGGAGGCGACACCCTCCAGACACCCGCGACAGCTATAGCAATATGATAGCTATTTTTCGGTCAGCGGCAAGCCCCTTCCCGTACTGCCACCCACCCGCAGGCCCACACCTGTCACCAGATGCACCACTTTCAATCGCATCGCGCGCACCACACTGTCAGAAACAGCCAGATTCCACAGAATCACCGAGCACCCGCCCCCGGACAGGCCCCTAAAGCGGTGCATTCAGTGCCACCTTGGCCAAGCCCGCGCCCCGGATCCGTGCTCCTACAACGGCGAACAGGGTGCGGGCAGCGCCACCACCTGGCAGACGCCGCAGTAGCCGCGCGCAGACGGTGTCGGGGGTCACCCCGTAGCCTGGAGCTATGAGTACGGAGGACGCCCCCTCGCTCTTCGACGCCGCAGCCGATGCCGGCGGCCCGATCATCGACGATCCCACCCGGCCGCTGGCGGACCGACTGCGGCCGCGTACGCTCAACGAGGTAGTCGGTCAGCACCATCTGCTGGCCGCGGACGCCCCGCTGGGACGAATGGTGGCCGCCGGACGCCTGGCCTCGATCATCCTGTGGGGCCCGCCCGGCTGCGGCAAGACCACCATCGCCCGGCTGCTGGCGGACCGCACCGGCCTGGTGTTCGAGCAGGTCTCGGCCACCTTCTCCGGCGTAGCCGACCTGCGCAAGGTGTTTGCCGCAGCGGCACGTCGCCGCGAGGTCGGCCAGGGGACGCTGCTGTTCGTCGACGAGATCCACCGCTTCAACCGCGCCCAGCAGGACTCCTTCCTGCCGTACGTGGAGGACGGCACCGTGGCGCTCGTGGGCGCCACCACCGAGAACCCCAGCTTCGAGCTCAACGGGGCGCTTCTGTCCCGCTGCCAGGTTCTGGTGCTGCACCGGCTCGACGACGGCGCCCTGGCCGAGCTCCTCACCCGCGCCGAGGCGCTGCTCGGGCGCCGGCTCCCCCTGACCGACGGCGCCCGCCGCGCGCTGTTGACCATGGCCGACGGCGACGGCCGCTACCTGCTGGGCATGGTCGAGCAGGTGATCGGCTATGCGGACTCCCAGGGGGTGACGGGCTCACAGGAGAGCAGCGGCACCAGCCCAGCCGCGACCGCACCCGCTGGTCGACCTGCGAGTACTAATCCGACCGCGGCCGAGGACTCCGCCATACGCGCAGGCGCCGCTACCACCGGGCCGGTTGACCTGGATGAGGAGGACCTGGCCGCCGTCGTCACCTCCCGCGCACCCCTGTATGACAAGTCCTCAGAGGAGCACTACAACCTCATCTCCGCGCTGCACAAGTCCATGCGCGGCTCCGACCCGGACGCCGCCCTGTACTGGCTGGCGCGCATGCTCGCCGGCGGGGAGGACCCACTGTATGTCGTGCGGCGCCTGGTGCGCTTCGCCTCCGAGGACGTGGGCATGGCCGATCCCGGCGCGCTGCAGATGACTCTAGCCGCGTGGGACGCCTACGAGCGGCTGGGCTCCCCGGAGGGTGAGCTGGCCATCGCCCAGGCGGTCGTCTACCTGGCGACGGCGCCGAAGTCGATCAGTGTCTACCGGGCCCTGGGGCGGGCGACGAAGCTGGCGCGGCAAACCGGCTCGCTCATGCCGCCGGCGCACATCCTCAATGCGCCGACCCGCCTGATGAAAGAGCTGGGCTACGGCGAGGGCTACCAGTACGACCCGGACACCCCGGAGGGATTCTCCGGCGCCGACTACATGCCCGAGGACCTCCCGCCCCGTAAGCAGCGCGAGCGCCTGTACGAGCCCACCGATCACGGCCACGAGCGGCGCATCCGCGAGCGACTGGCCTACTGGGACGACCTGCGCGCCAAGCTGCGCTCAGACGACTGACGCCTCACCAACCGCCGCGCAGACGCGATCAGGTCACACGCATTCGACTTACCTTCTGATATAAGAATTGCTATACTCTAGTCATGTCGGCGCCCTCGCATGCCTCCGAGCTCGCAACAATCGCCCGGAAGACCGACGAGACCGTACGCGCGGCTCGCGCACGTCTCGTCTCTGCAGTACGTGCCGCCCATCGCGCAGGCATGACGCAAACCGAGATTGCCAACCAAATCGGTCGTTCTCAACCCGAGGTGTCGCGCCTCCTCCGCTTTCATGGCACTACCCCGCTTGCTCGTCGGTTACGTGAACACCGCACGGAGGTCATCAACTGCATCAAAGAGGCGGGTGGATCCCACGTAAGAGTCTTCGGATCCGTTGCCAGCGGCGCAGAACATGAAGGCTCAGACATCGACCTGCTTTTCCACATGGATCGAGTCATGAGCCTCATGGAACTGGCGCAGCTTGAGGCACGCCTTGAAGGCATCCTCGGAACCGGGGTTGACGTCGTCCCTGACTCCGCCATAGCCCCGTATATGCGCGATCGGGTCCTACAACAGGCGGTTCCCCTATGAGCCCAACAAGCCGGACACCGCTTGAGCTCATTGACGAGGCTCTCCACCACCTTGAGCTCGCCCGGTCCTACGCACAGCGCGACCTCACAGACCCGATGACGCTCGATGCGATATCGCTTCGGCTGGCAGCAGGCATCGATGCACTCGGCTCACTCCCGCCCCATATTCGAGACGAGGCTAGTAAGGGCGAGTGGCACGTTCTCAGGGGGACGCGCAATCGCATTGCGCATGGCTACCTGGAGGTTGATCCCAAGATTGTGGCCGCAACCGCCCGACGCGATCTCCCGATACTCGTCACTACTCTTGCCTCCCTGCGTCAGCGCCTCATCAAGGGCGCTACCTGCAGGCAGGCCACCAACAACGCGGGTTAGCCAGATCCGTGGTCGCGTTTTCGTTTGCAACGCCAGTTAGCGGTCCGCCGTGTACTTCAAAGGCCTTCAAAAAACCGTTAACTGGCTCTTCCGGTTTGAGGGTGTGGTGGTTGGGGTCGGTGGGCGCCGATCTGGCGAATACGACCTCGTGATCCCCAAGCCCTCCACCCTCGGGAGGGTTTGGGGCTGATAAGGACGTTCTCGCCGAACCAAGGACGTTCTCGGGCTTACGCGGACGTACTCACCGGACCAAGGACGTTCTCGGGCTTACGCGGACGTACTCGCCGAACCAGGGACGTTCTCGGGCTGGCGGTGTCGGCTCGCGGGGACGATTCGTTGGGACCGTTGGGATCATCTGGGTGCCGAACAGGGACCGCGACCGTTGACGACGCCCGCCGGTGATCTTGGCACCCAACTCGGCACGCCCCCCGGGCGCACGCATGACCGCCGGAGCGCAGATGACCGCCCGGGCGCGGACCTGGCGTAATCGCCCCCGGACACCCCGGGGTGACGGTTCGGCACTTCGCGCGACGGTTCGGCACTTCGCATGACGGTTCGGCACTTGGCACCAACGCTTCGGCACTTCCAACGACGGTACGTACCCCTGGGTGCCTGTGATGTCTCATGACTTCTGGGAC